>JALSHQ010000001.1 GCA_026982145.1 Gammaproteobacteria bacterium
ATCCTGATGGTTTCGGGCGAAGCAGCCCCCACCCAATAGAGGATTCTGATTTGACACAACACCTCGTAATCAGTGCCGTTGGTAAAGACCAGCCCGGCATCGTCAATGCACTCTCTCTTTTAATCTTTGAGGCGCAGTGCAATATTGTCGATAGCCGCATGGCGGTACTTGGGGGAGAGTTCGCCATCATCCTGATGGTTTCGGGCGAAACAGAAGCAACATCTCAGCTTGAAGCCCAACTCGCCGACTGCGCTGAAGTATTGGGGCTCACCATCACGACCAAAGCCACCTCCATCACCACTGCGCGCAAAGAGAATCAGGCGCTAGTGCCCTACACCATTGAAGCCGTTGCACTGGATCACCCCGGCATTGTCTACCAGCTGGCCAGCTTTCTCTCTGACAGGCAGATCAACATCGAAAATCTCGCCACAGAATCTTACGCTGCTGCGCACACCGGCAGCCCGATGTTTGCAGTATCGACGACCGTTGGCATCCCTGCCGACCAAAAGATCAACACACTGCGAGATCAGTTTACAGACTTCTGCAACGACCTTAATATCGACATTACGTTTAAACCCGTTAGGGGACAGTGATTGTATCGCTGTTCACAACAATTTAACCCTAAGCACGAGTATCAACTATGCCTGAACTTAAAATCGGTAAAGCAGTCCCTGACTTTGAAGCTGCCGCTACCGGCGATAAAAATATAGTACTTTCTGAGCTGGCCGGAAAGAATGTCGTCATCTATTTTTACCCCAGAGATAGCACCCCCGGTTGCACCCGAGAGGGACAGGATTTTCGTGACCACCATAACAAATTCAAACGACAGAAATGCCTCATCTTCGGCGTCTCTCGTGACAGCATCAAATCACATGAGAACTTCAAAGAGAAACAGGCATTCCCCTTTGATCTGCTATCAGACAAGGATGAAAACCTGTGCGAGCTATTCTCTGTGATGAAAATGAAAAACATGTATGGCAAAAAAGTACGTGGCATTGAGCGGAGCACTTTTTTAATTGACGCTGAAGGTATTCTGCGCCATGAGTGGCGTGGCCTTAAGGTACCGGGGCATGTTGAAGAGGTGCTCGAAGCTGTTAAGTCCATCAACAAAGAGCCCTGATTCATGCCCGATAGCAATATAAAGGTGAAGCGATTTTTTGTGCTCGACACCAATGTGCTCATGCATGACCCGTCATCAATTTTTCGTTTTCATGAGCACGATATTTTCATTCCGATGATCGTGCTTGAAGAGCTGGATAATAATAAACGGGGTTCTTCTGAAGCGTCACGTAATGCACGTCTGGCAAGTCGTTTTATTGAAGAGCTAATGAGCGATAGTGCCAAACGTGAAATAGAAAAGGGGCTTAAGCTACCCGCTCCAGAGACAGGCTCAATCACCTCTGGCCGCCTCTTCTTACAGACACGCACCCTAACCTCTGAGCTCCCGCAAAATCTACCTGGCAATAAAGCGGACAACCAAATCTTATCGACCGCACTCGCGCTGCAAAAAGAGCACCAACAGACTGTTATCTCCATCGTCTCTAAAGACATTAACCTGCGCATTAAGGCTGCGGCGCTTGGCATTCCAGCTGAGGACTACCGGGTGGATCAGGTGCTTGACGACCTTAGCTTGCTCTATACCGGGCAAGGTCAACTGGAGAGTAATTTTTGGGAGAAAAACAGCAAAGCACTATCATCATGGAAAGAGGGCGATAAAACATTTTATAAAATCACGGGGGCTGATAGCCAACACTGGTACCCGAACCAGTTGGTACATGATGGTAAAGCGCAGGGCTTTGAAGCGATCGTACGTACGGCTGATAACGGCATCGCCACCCTAGAGGTGTGCCATAATTACCGCACTAGCCACCACAATGTTTGGGGGGTGAATGCTCGTAATCGCGAGCAAAATTTCGCGCTCAATCTTCTTCTTGATCCAACGATCGATTTTGTCTCACTACTGGGCAATGCCGGCACGGGTAAAACCCTGCTAACGCTGGCTGCCGGGCTTGCGCAGGTGCTGGATGAACGCCGTTACCATGAGATCATCATGACGCGCGTCACGGTGCCGATGGGTGAAGATATCGGTTTCCTCCCCGGCACTGAAGAGGAAAAGATGGCTCCCTGGATGGGTGCCTTAATGGATAACCTTGAGGTGCTTACAAATGCTGAAGGAGGTGTATGGGGGCGTGCTGCCACGAATGACCTGCTCGCTAACCGCATCCGCATTCGCTCACTTAATTTTATGCGGGGGCGCACTTTTCTCAACCGTTATCTGATCATTGATGAGGCGCAAAACCTCACCTCACAACAGATGAAGTCACTGATCACCCGCGCGGGCCCCGGCACAAAAGTAGTTTGTCTCGGCAATACCGCTCAGATCGATACCCCTTACCTAACAGCGACCACAGCCGGAATCACTTATGTGGTGGATCGCTTTGCAAAGTGGGCGCATAGTGGCCACATCACGCTGGTGAGTGGTGAGCGCTCGCGCCTAGCTGATTATGCATCGGAGATTCTTTAGTAGGCGCTCGCCCGTAAACCCCATCGTTTATGTCACATCACGTTGCATATTGGGGGGCGGTTCAGCCTCTGGAGGATCATCTGAACGGGGCCATGAATTCAGCAGTGCCTTCACTAGCGTCGCTAAAGGGATTGCAAAGAAAACACCCCAAATCCCCCACAACCCGCCAAAAACCAGTACGGCCGTGATGATTGCAACAGGGTGCAGATTAACCGCTTCCGAAAACAACCACGGTACCAAGAGGTTTCCATCCAATGCTTGAATGATGCCGTATGCAATCATCAAGTAAGCAAAGTCGGTACTCCAACCCCATTGGAAATAGGCGATGATAGCCACTGGAAAAGTTACTGCAGCCGCGCCAATGTAGGGAACGATCACTGACAGCCCAACAAGGGCACCCAATAACATTGCATACTGCAGCCCCATCAACGCAAAGACAACAAAAGAGACTACACCGACAATGATGATTTCTAAAAATTTCCCGCGCACGTAGTTGCCAATTTGGTGATCCATCTCTTCCCATATCTGGGTTGCTAGCGCGCGCTCACGCGGCATCCAGCCTGATATCCAGTCAAGAAAAACACCCTTGTCTTTTAAAAATAGGAAAACCAGCACCGGCACCAGAATCAGGTAGATGATGAGAATAAAAAGACCTGAAATTGATGCAAGAGAGAAGGAGACTACATACTGGCCTGCATCCGCTACCGCCGAGCGAATCGTATTCATCAGCTCCGCAACTTGCGCTTCTGAAATAAAGGTGGGGTAATTTACCGGCAACTGCAACAAACTCTGCTGCCCTTTGGCAATCATCGCTGGCAACTCTTGAAACAGCTGACTCACCTGCCCAAAAAGCAGTGGCATCAGGCCAAATATAAGCAGGAGCAGTAGCGCACAAAACGGCATAAACACCAGCAGCACGGCTGGAAGGCGTGACATTTTACGCCGCTGTATAGCACCGACCAGCCCTTCTAGTAGGTATGCAATCACCAAGCTTGCCAGCAAGGGTGCCAACATCTCGCCCATGAAGATTACAATCGCGAAGCCTGCGACTAACAGCAGTGCGAGGATAACCCCTTCCTGATCTGTAAAATAACGCCGAAACCACCTGACAAACACTTGAGCCATGTTACTAAACAGCCTCTTTTGACCTATTGTTTACATTCGAAAGGGCTGCTAATCATATACCAGCAAGGATTGGCAGCCTAGCACTCTCTTTTACCATTACGGGGCACCGGGGAATGAGAGGCTTATTCTATCACCAACCACCGCACCAACCATTTTAGCAGCAGAGCCACAATTCACGGCAATTTCAATCAAGCCATTAGCATTTTTATACCAGAACAGTTCGCCCACCTCGACTTCACCAAAGGTTCTAGCGTAGACAATTTCTTCATGACATAGTGCTAAGGTAGTGGTGTTTAAAACTGCTTCAGCCCGTATTCCTGAAATCAGATTGCCGAAATGGTCAATATACGCAACTGCGGCGTAATCTGCATCTACTGTAGTCAAATCTGGAAATGCCATGGGACGAAGCTTTTCTGATGGGAAAGCGCAACTGGCTATTGCTGCAGCAACGGGTGCAAACAGGTCTCGTCCATGGAAGGTGTTTGATAACTGCGTAGGCCGCCAGATGATCTCCCACCATTTTGCGTTACCGTCACGCTTCATCACCCCATTAAAAAGACCATTATCAGGGCCAACAAACCAGTGGTCGCATGACTGTACAACAACACCACGCCTATTTGACATACCGACACCGGGATCGACAATTGAGAGAAAAACAGTATCAGCGGGGAAGACCGGTGAATAAGCCGCAAGCAGCGCACTAGCCGCGTGAGGGTTATAAACGGGAAGATCTGAGAAAAGATCAATGATGTGACTGCGAGGCGCGTCCTGATAAAGCGCAGCTTTTACTTGCCCTATGTATGGCCCTTCTAAACCAAAGTCACAAGATAAAACAATCATTTTTGGAGATAAAAAAACCGGGATAACCCGGCTTTTTATTTAACTTTCGTTTTCTGAACTCTCTTCCGTAACTTCGGGGAGTGGGCGATCAACCAATTCGACGATCGCCATAGGTGCACTATCCCCATCTCTAAAGCCACATTTCAAGATGCGAAGATAACCGCCAGGGCGGTTCTTATAGCGGGGACCTAGCTCATTAAATAACTTTGTAACAATATCACGGTCACGGACACGTGCAAACGCTAAACGACGGTTAGCAAGGCTATCGCTCTTTCCTAGCGTAATTAATGGCTCCACTACACGGCGCAACTCTTTTGCTTTTGGCAGAGTTGTGCGGATCATTTCATGGCGAACCAACGAGGCAGCCATGTTTTTAAACATCGCTTCACGATGGCTGCTGGTTCTATTTAGTTTTCTTCCGCTCTGTCTATGACGCATTTTCTATACTCTCAATCACTAAAGCTTAAACTTCAACTTTATCTTCTGAACCACTGTTTGCACCAACAAGTCCTGCTGGCGGCCAATTTTCTAAACGCATCCCTAGAGACAGACCTTGTGAACCAAGAATGTCTTTGATTTCTGTCAGAGATTTCTTGCCTAGGTTTGGCGTTTTCAATAACTCTACTTCTGTGCGCTGAATCAGATCACCAATAAAGAAGATATTCTCTGCTTTAAGGCAATTTGCTGAACGAACAGTTAACTCAAGATCATCTACTGGGCGCAGCAGGATTGGATCAATATCCGCCTCTTGCTGAACAGGCTCTTCAATGGTTGTTGTTTCAAGGTCAACAAAAATTGAGAGTTGATCTTTTAGAATACTTGCAGCGCGACGAATCGCTTCTTCAGGGTCAATACTGCCATTCGTTTCAATATCGATAATCAGTTTATCAAGATCCGTGCGCTGTTCGACACGGGCACTTTCAACATTATATGCAATTCGACGCACTGGCGTGAAAGAGGCATCAAGCTGGAGATTGCCTATCGGGCGAGTCTCGTCACCAACCTCTTCCGTCACAGCACTGCGTCTGTTAACCGCTGGCTGATAACCACGACCGCGTTCGATTTTTAAACGCATGCTCAACTCACCAACCTCTGTCAGGTTAGCAATTACATGGTCTGGATTCATGATCTCGACATCATGTGAGAGCTCAATGTCACTTGCGAGTAACTGCCCTGCACCTTTTTTACTCACTGTGAGTGTTGCTTCATTGCGTTCATGCATCACGATAGAGAGACCTTTTAGGTTTAACAGGATATCAATAACATCTTCCTGTACGCCCTCTATCGTTGTGTACTCATGAAGGACATTATCGATCTCAACTTCGGTCACTGCACAACCGGGAATCGAAGACATCAATATGCGGCGTATCGCATTCCCAAGCGTATGGCCAAAGCCGCGCTCTAAAGGTTCCAATGTTACTTTTGCACGTAGATCACTAATGACCTGTACATCGACAACACGTGGTTTCAAAAATTCGTTTGCTGAGCCCTGCATCAATTGTCCTCTCTAGAGTCCGATATTTCAGAATTAGTCATTGCTTGGAATTAACAAGAAGTTAAATTACTTCGAGTACAATTCAACAATTAAATGCTCATTAATCTCTGCGGGGAGATCACTTCTTTCTGGACATGCTTTGAAAGTACCCGACATTTTATCCCTATCCACCTGAACCCAGTCAACAAATCCCTGCTGTTGAGCAAACTCTAAAGAGGATTTGATACGCAGCTGAACTTTTGACTTGTCAGTCACTGCCAATTCATCACCAGGCTTAACCTGATAGCTTGGAATGTTAACTTTTTTGCCATTAACTGTCAGTGCATTATGCCTGACTAGTTGGCGCGCTTCACTGCGCGAGATTCCGATCCCCATGCGGTAGGCTACATTATCCAAGCGAGACTCTAAGATTTTCAGCAGATTTTCACCCGTAGAGCCTTTGCGTCGATCAGCTTCGCTATAGTAGCTTTTAAATTGATCTTCTAAAACACCGTAAATTCTTCTCACTTTCTGCTTTTCACGTAACTGAATTGCATAATCCGTCAAGCGCGTACGGCGAGTGCCATGCTGTCCCGGTGGAAACGATCTGTTTTCTACAGCGCATTTAGCGGTATAGCATTTCTCGCCTTTAAGGAAAAGTTTCTCGCCTTGACGACGACATAAACGACACTTTGCACCTACATATTTAGCCACAATAACCTACCTTAAACTCGACGCTTTTTCGACGGACGACAACCATTATGAGGAATGGGGGTCACATCTGAAATGCTATTAATTTTAAAACCTGCAGCGTGCAGCGCGCGAACAGCTGATTCACGACCAGGGCCAGGCCCTTTCACCATCACATCCATATTTTTCATGCCAAACTCTTTCACCACCGCGCCAGCTTTTTCTGCTGCAACCTGTGCAGCAAAAGGCGTGCTCTTTCTTGATCCTCTAAACCCCGAGCCACCTGCTGTTGCCCAAGCCAGAGTGTTACCCTGACGGTCAGTAATGGTGATGATTGTATTGTTAAATGAAGCGTGGACGTGCGCCACACCATCTACAACATTTTTTTTGACGCGCTTGCGCGCGCGATTGCTTGTTTTAGCCATGATCTACTGGTCGCTTCCGTAGTATTTTACTTTCTAATCGCTTTACGAGGCCCTTTACGGGTACGTGCATTTGTCTTGGTTCGTTGCCCGCGCAGAGGTAAGCCGCGACGATGGCGGATACCGCGATAAGCACCAAGATCCATCAAGCGCTTGATATTCATCGTAACTTCA
>JALSHQ010000002.1 GCA_026982145.1 Gammaproteobacteria bacterium
AAAGCCTGTTTTGATTCTACTCGTTTCGACCGTGGCCACATCAGTGATGTTGCAGACCGCCGATTCTCCCGCATAACCACTATAGCGCGGTGGCGTTTTGCTGCGGGTGGTCACCACATCTTCGACCAAGGTGTTCCAACCCCCACAATCGCCACACTGCCCAGCCCATTTTGGCACCTGCGTGCCGCACTCACTGCAACTGAAGACCGTTTTACGGCGTGCCCCTTGGCTATTCCCTCTGCTTGCTGTAGGTTTGGTGGCCACTATTTAGACCTCGATAAACTTAACGCGCTGAGTCACGCGGCACAGTAATTCGTAGGGGATGGTCTGGGCACACTCAGCAATCTCTTCAACCGCCAACCCTTCACCCCATAATATGGCGCTGTCACCAATTTTAGCGGCGGGAAGTGCGCGCAGATCCACATTGATCATGTCCATCGATACCCGTCCAATCAGAGGTACTCGCACACCATTGATCAGCACAGGTGTTCCCGCGCTTGCAGCACGTGGGTAGCCGTCGCCATAACCGATCGCAACCACGCCCACAGGCATATCTTCCGGGCACCGCCAGCTCCCACCGTAGCCCAGCGCACTCCCTTTTTTATAGTGATTAACCGCTATCAACTTTGAGCTCAACGTCATCACGGGCTGAAGCCCCTCATCACTGGCCACCCCCTTTATAAAGGGTGAGACACCATACAGCATGATGCCCGGCCGCACCCACGCGCCATGACTCTCGTCACATGAAAGGATTGCCGCCGAATTGGCAAGACTAAACGGTAAATCACACCCTTTCGTGGCATTAAAGAAACGCTTAAGTTGTGTGAATGTACGAGGGTCACTGCGATCATCCGCATTTGCAAAGTGACTCATGATGACCATTGAAGGCATCACATTGTTGCAAGCTTGAAGGCGGCTAAAACAGGTATCGAATTGATCAATACCAATGCCCAGCCGGTGCATCCCGGTATCCACTTTCAGCCACACTTTAAGCGGCTGGGGTAAGCGAGCCTGCTCGAGCAATGTGATCTGCTCTGGGTGATGCACTACCGTATCGATCGCATGCTGTTGGAGTAGCGCCAGCTCGGGACCGTCTGTAAAACCTTCCAGGAGCAGAATGGGTTTTGTAATGCCCGCTTCACGCAAGGCTAACGCCTCTTCTGTTTTTGCGACAGCAAAAGCATCGCTATTGGCTAACGCCTGTGCAACACGTAACAAGCCGTGGCCATAGCCGTTTGCTTTGATGACTGCAATCACATCTGAATTGCCAGCCGACTCACGCACCCTTTGCAAATTGTATTGCAGCGCTTTGAGGTTAATCGATGCCTTGGCGGCACACGTCATTCATATCCCCCGTCGTAATAATCACGATCAGCGGTGTAGTTATCAAAACGAGTGTACTGCCCATTGAAGGTGAGCGGCACCATACCGATCGGCCCGTTACGCTGTTTACCTATAATGATCTCTGCACGCCCTTTAAGATCGGGGTCATCTTTATTGTAAACCTCTTCACGATAGACAAACGAGATCACATCAGCGTCTTGCTCGATCGCGCCCGATTCACGCAGATCAGACATGAGCGGGCGTTTGTCGGTACGCTGCTCCAATGAACGGTTAAGCTGCGACAGCGCGATGACCGGCACTCGAAGCTCTTTAGCCAGCGTTTTAAGACCACGCGATATTTCAGAAATCTCATTGGTTCTGTTTTCACTGCTGCCCGTCACTTGCATCAGTTGCAGGTAATCGATTACGACCAGATCCAGATCATGCTCACGCTTAATGCGGCGCGCACGGGCACGCAGCTCCGTTGGTGAAAGTGCGGGTGTGTCGTCAATAAACAGTTTTGATTCACTCAAGAGGCTCATTGATGAGGTCAGTTTAGCCCAGTCATCATCATCAAGTTTCCCGGTACGCACCCTGTTTTGATCGACCCGGCTCAGTGATGACAACATGCGCATCACCAATGCTTCACCGGGCATCTCCATGCTAAAGACAGCGACGGATAACTTGCCACTGATCGCGGCGTATTCAGCAATGTTCATGGCAAAGGTGGTTTTACCCATGGAGGGGCGACCCGCAACGATAATCAGGTCTGACTCCTGCAGGCCGGCAGTCATCTGGTCAAAATCATCAAAGCCGGTTGAAATCCCCGTGATGGTCGAGTCTAGATCCGCCAACATATCGATTCGGTCGACCACGTTGGCTAATAATTCTGAGACAGATTTATAGCCCTTATCACTGCGCGCGCCCTGCTCTGCAATTTCAAACACCGCCTGCTCTGCTTTATCAAGCAGCTCAATGCTATTTTGCCCTTCGGTGTTAAATGCGTTGTCGGTGATTTCAGTCCCGACTCGAATCAACTGACGCAACACTGAGCGTTCACGCACAATACCCGCGTAAGATTTTATGTTGGCGGCGCTAGGCGTGTTGTTTGCAAGTGAGCCTAAGTAGGGAAGCCCACCCGCGTTGCCAAGTTCACCATTATTATTGAGCCACTCTGATAGCGTGACAATATCACAGGGTTGGTTACTATCAGAGAGTGTCGCAATGGCGTTGAAAATAAGCCCGTGGTCACGCCGGTAGAAGTCTTCCTGAACGAGCAGGTCAGCCACTTTTTCCCATGCATTGTTATCGAGCATGAGTCCGCCAAGCACGGCTTGTTCAGCCTCAATCGAGTGAGGTGGTGTCTTGAAGCTCTCGGGTAACGAGCTGGGGAGATGATCAGACATTTGTTCGAGACCGTTATCTATATCCGCAAAGTCTTGCATATAAGTTTTTCAGTCCAATGCTAATCTAACAACACTTCGCCCACTACTGCCACTGCTAGCAGTAGTGGGCGAAATCAAACTTTTATTGTGGTGAGAGCCGCTATCCAGCCATCACCACCACAGCTGGGATTGCTTACGACTCGTCGGCAACAACCTGCACGGTGATTTCAGCATTCACTTCAGGGTGCAGGTGAATCGACACTTGATACTCACCGATTTGACGGAAAGCACCATCCGGTAGGCGCACCTCGTGCTTATCAATTGATGTGCCTGCCTCAGCACAAGCTGCCGCAATATCAGCGGTACCCACTGAACCAAACAGCTTGCCTTCTTCGCCCACTTTGCAAGCGATGGTAACCGCTTTTTCTGCCAGTACTGTTGCGCGTGCATTAGCTGCTGCTAGGAGTTCTGCTGCAGCAACTTCTAGCTCTGAGCGACGTGCATCAAAATCGGCACGGTTAGCTGCTGTGGCTGCAACTGCCTTTTTTCCTGGGATCAGGTAGTTACGACCGTACCCCCCTTTCACGGAGACCACATCTCCTAAACCACCCAGATTTTCAACCTTCTCAAGAAGAATAACATCCATCTCTATATACCTCGTTACGTAACCTGTTAACTAAAATTCTAAATTTAAGCTTTCGATTCACACTGATTAAACTCATCAAACATGACTATTTAGCGTCGCTCATCATCCGACTTATCATCACCCGGCCTGTTATCACGTGGTTCGTCGTCATCATCCTGCTCATGACGGTTGAGTGTTCTGTCACTGTTTGACTGGCCACTGGCTTCGATTTTTTTACGCATACGACCTCGAATGTCTGCCCAGCAATCGATATAGCCCACCATCGCTAACATCATTGCGATATGCGGCGGCACAATCAACAAGCCGACATAGAGCGCAATTAACCAGCCCCGCCCCATACCGCTCAAGCCAACAACACCATGCACTAGCGCAAGCCCGTGAATAGAAAAGAGCGCAACGACCAGTATCATCAGGTCTTGTGAAATGCCCCCCTGTCCAGCGAAAATCATCCCGCCAGCACCTATTAGCGCCGCTACAATCGCAACACGCTTATCTAAACGCAGTGAGTGAAACTCTTGTTGAAAACCACCGGGGTTATAAAGCATGCTCTGAAACCAGCGCGCTAATGCAAGATTGATCATCGTAGAGTAGAGCAGCACTGCAGCAACCAGTCCAGTCATCATCTGTGCCATGCCAGCGATCATCTCGCTCGCTTCTTCAGTTGAAAGCTGCGCTTCATTCAACATCGGCGCCATCACGGACTCCAACACAGTACGCCACCATGCGGCTGTATCACCCAGTGCAATATTGGCCACTAACACTAACAATACGGCCATCACTGCAATGGCGGCCAATGTCTGCCCTAATGAACGCGTCGTTCGTAATATCACTGACGCAATCAACACCGGCACAGAAAGCAACAGCATGCCGATCACATACGCCTGCACTAGCCCGCCTTCAAGGGATGACATCGAACCAATCACACCCACCAGCAAACCAAGGGCGAACATGATAAAGAGCCCTTCCTTTAACCCATTACGCAGTGTCACCAGCCCAATCGTCGCTCCAGAGAGGTGACTAAGTGGCGGGATCACTAACGACAATACGGCACCGACCACCGCAACCAGTGTTGCTTGTGTTCTGCCGCGCATAATAAATGAGGCTAATGCTTTCATGATATTAGTCTGTTTCAAACCTCATCACTGTTTCACGCTTAACTGAAACAGTGATGTTGACGTGAGTTTATTCCAAATACAGCGTTAGTGCGCGTCACAGTAAGGCAGTAGCGCAAGAAAACGTGCGCGCTTGACTGCTGTTGCGAGCTGGCGCTGATACTTGGCACTGGTGCCAGTAATGCGGCTCGGAACGATCTTGCCTGTTTCAGTAATGTAGTTTTTCAGCATGTAGATGTCTTTGTAATCAACTACAAGACCTTCTGCACTAAAACGACAATATTTTTTACGACGAAAATACTTTGCCATGATAACTCTCCAAATATAATGATATTGCTTTAAGCTTGCTGCTTGTTAATCGTTTCAGCGTGCAGTGCCAGTCTGGCTTCGTCTTCGCGATAACTCATGCGACTGAGAAACCCTTCGACACAAACTTCATCGCCACGCTGTAATTTCCCTGCGGCCTGTTTCAGCTCTGTTCCGGCAGCAACCACGATAATCTTAAAAAAAGTATCGCGAGGTAATGCGGCTTCAACCTGCTGAGAACGGTGCTCCAAGGTAAATCGTGTCAGGGGAATGCCGGCTGGGCTATTGTGTGATTGGGGCAAATTGCAAACGACCCCACTCACTACCAAACGGTTCTCCGCAATCACTATTAACCTGTAGAAGCGGTTGTTTCCTCAGCCGCTGGCGCAGCAGGAGCCGGCGTTGGTGCCGCAACCGGAGCAGCCACTCGCTCTTCTTTGACAGGGCGTGCCAGAGGAGAAGCTTCTGTGATCGCGCTCTTGCGAGAAATAATCAGATTACGAATCACCGCATCGTTAAAACGGAACGCCGTGGTAATCTCTTCCAGTGCTTCTTTGTCACACTCAACATTCATCATCACGTAATGTGCTTTATGAATTTTGTTGATGGGATATTCAAGCTGGCGGCGACCCCAGTCTTCTAGGCGATGGATAGTACCGTCACGGCTCTCAATAGAGGTACGGTAGCGCTCGATCATGGCTGGGACTTGCTCACTCTGGTCAGGGTGGACCAGAAACACGATTTCGTAGTGTCTCATAACACTCCTCATGGATGATGCCTTCCGACCAACGCGGTAAGGCAAGGAGAAAACAAATTGTTGGAACCGCTGGATTTTAGTGCAAACTAGGGCGAGACACAAGTGATCTGACATAAACTGGGGTTTAGAAGCTCATATGCTGATTTTAGGGCAATACTATGCTCAAGCGGCACTGAGCCGCAACAATGCCTGAGCCGGCTGCAGTGCTTTCAGTGAACGAATTTCGCTAAATAACACTCCTGCTTCTGGATATCGCCGCCTCAAATAGACCAACCACTGCTTCATTCGCCCCAGTACTTTTTTCTGCTGGATACCGGGTTGCGCCTGCATTAGTTTGACGAGTTCCGCCACCAAAACGCTGGCCTCGCGCCAATTCATAAGAGGAACGAAGGGTTGCAATTGAAGTGGCTGAGCTTGAACAGCTGCTATCTGGCGTGCCAGATCGGGCTGAATCAGTGCGCCACGCCCCAACATAAAATCCTGGCAGCCGCTCACTGCTCGGCAGCGCAAAAAGTCCTCAACACTATTGATATCACCATTGGCCACCAGCGGAATGGTCAATGCATCATTAATTGTCCCCAACCACTCCCAGCGGGCTGGATGATGATAGCCATCCACTTTAGTACGTGCATGAACCGTGATAAAGCTGGCGCCGGCCGCCTCAATCGCCGCTGCATTCTCCAGAGCAAGATCTGTATTCTCATATCCGAGGCGTATTTTGGCCGATACGGCTAACGTTTTAGGCACCGCCTTGCGCACCGCCGCAGTAATCTCAAAAATGCGCTCGGGCTCTTTTAACAGTACAGCACCTCCGACTTTACTATTGGTAAAGCGCGATGGACAACCAAAATTAATGTCGATAGCTGCCGCACCCAGCTCTGCCGCGCGCTGCCCATTTTCAGCCATCACACTCGCTATACCCCCCAGCAGCTGAATCGTAATTGGTGTGCCCACATCGGTTTCACTGGCCTGAGCCAGCTCTGGGCAGATGCGATGAAAAACAACCGGGGGAAGCAGTTGATCCGTGATCCGCACAAACTCAGTGACACAGTGGTGATAGCCCCCCACACGGGTCAAAATATGACGCATATGGTGATCGATGACGCCTTCCATTGGGGCGAGGGTTAGTTTCATTTCGTTTGTTCTGTTTTTACGGTTGTGGGATTATACCGTTATATAGTCGATGGCATTGATCTCAGAAACGCCCCCCTAGACAGGCTAGTACCACGACTACAATAGCTTCTTTGAAAGTAATTTCGCGAATAAGGCCTAGGCAATCGATATGAGATCTCGAAAATTCACTCATCAAGACCAACTTCATTTTTCAGAATTTTCTGGGGACTATAACCCATTTCACATCGATACGGTTATCGCACGTAGGTTAATTTCTGGCTCTGTGGCGGTGCATGGTATTCACTCTCTTTTATGGGGATTAGACCACTGGCTACAAGATAAAGCAGAAGGTATTGAGCTGCGTTCAATAGAGGCCGTTTTCAATAAACCCATCCGGGTTGAAGTGGCACCCCAAAACTGGACAGGTTGTTAAGCTCTGATATTTAAAATTAGAGAGCGTCCTAAACATGAGCAAGAAACGTAAACAGTACTCCAGCGAGTTCAAAGCAAAAGTGGCCCTGGCGGCAGTTCGGGGGGATGA
>JALSHQ010000003.1 GCA_026982145.1 Gammaproteobacteria bacterium
AGCCATCTAACAGATGGTTGATAGAAGCCGCCACGGCCACAAGTTCTTTTTCCTGCGTCTCATCAATACGTAGGCTAAGGTCTTTGGCTGCTTTAACATCATCAACGGCTCGACTAAGACGGCTCATTGCGCCCTTTATGTGAGCCGCGACCATCGTCGACATGATCACTACAGCCACTGCAGAAATGGCTGCCGCAACCACCAAGGTTTGCGTTTCCTGATTGAGTATCGCTACTGCCGCTAGTGCAATCAGCACGATAGCGCAAAAAACACCTAACGATATTATTCGTAAATAAATCCCCATAAATACCCCTGTTAACCCATAGATTTTTATGACTAAACTGCATCGCTTCTCTAATGGTGTTGCGAAACGTGAGTGCGCGCATAAAATTCTATCGGCGTTACATTATATTTATTAAGGAGCCTCTGATTTATTCTGGCAAAGGATCGCCGAAAACAACGGCTGCCAAGGCTCACAGCCACTGCGTTCAACTCGGCGACTCATGAATTAGGCGCGATTATTCAGCTTCATACCCTAGGTTTGGGGCGAGCCAATACTCTGCGTCCTGCATCGAGAATCCCTTACGTGCGGCGTAATCTTCGACCTGCTCGCGGTTAATCTTACCTACCCCAAAGTAGATCGCCTCGGGGTGACCATAGTAAATGCCACTAACGGCGGCTGTTGGCACCATTGCTTTTGACTCCGTGAGCCAGATACCGGTTTTTTCCTTCACCTGCATCAACGACCAGATAAGATCTTTTTCAGTATGGTCAGGGCATGCCGGGTAGCCGGCCGCTGGGCGGATTCCACGATACGCTTCTTTAACCAACTCACTGCTATCGAGTGACTCATCACTTGCGTAACCCCAAAATTCTTTGCGCACACGCAGGTGCATCACCTCTGCAAAGGCCTCGGCAAGGCGATCTGCCAGCGCCTTCAACATAATTGCGCTGTAATCATCATGATTTTTTTCATACTCGGCAATTCGCGCATCGATACCAATGCCCGTGGTGACCGCAAAGTTGCCGATGTAATCTGCAATGCCCGTCTCTTTTGGTGCAACAAAATCGCTCAGGCAACGGTTAGGCTTTCCCCTCGCTTTTTGCAGTTGCTGACGAAGATTATGAAACGTTGTCAGCAACTCGCTGCGCGATTCATCGACATAAACCTCGATATCATCACCCGTGCTATTGGCGGGGTAGAGCCCAATCACCGCCTTCGCCTGCAACCACTTCTCATCGATAATACTCTGCAACATCGCGCGCGCATCGGCATAGAGTTTTGTCGCCTCTTCACCCTTTTCTGCATCATCAAGAATTTTAGGGTAGCTACCTTTCAATTCCCACGAGTGAAAAAAGGGTGTCCAGTCGATGTAATCGACCAGCGCTTCGAGCGGGTAGTCATCAAACACTTTTGTGCCGATAAATTGCGGCGTAGTGGGCTGGTAATTTGCCCAGTCGATTTCGGTTTTGTTGGCGCGCGCCTGTGCCAGTGTTAACCACTTTGCTTCCGTCTGACGTGCGATGTGGCGCTGACGCACCATCTCATATTCAGACTTAAGGTCACCCACAAATTTGGGGCGCAACTCATCTGAAATCAAGCTCTGCGCAACACCTACCGCACGCGAGGCATCCTTCACCCAGACAATGGGATGTTCGTAGTGCGGGTCAACTTTTACCGCCGTGTGCGCCTTAGAGGTGGTCGCACCCCCCAACATCACTGGGATATCCATACCAAGCCGCGTCATCTCTTTTGCGATGTGGGTCATCTCTTCGAGTGAAGGTGTGATCAAGCCAGATAAGCCGATCACATCGACATTATGCTTTTTCGCCTCTTCAAGAATGGTCACCGTCGGCACCATCACACCGATATCAATGACTTCAAAATTGTTACATTGCAGCACCACACCCACAATGTTTTTACCGATGTCGTGCACATCGCCCTTGACGGTTGCCATTAAAATCTTACCGTTACTCCGCGACGCTCCTTTAGCCTTTGCCGCTTCGATATACGGGATCAAATGTGCTACGGCCTTTTTCATCACCCGCGCAGACTTCACCACCTGTGGTAGAAACATCTTGCCCGCACCAAACAGATCACCTACCGCGTTCATGCCGTCCATCAACGGCCCTTCGATCACTTGAATCGGGCGCTCAAACGTCTGGCGTGCCTCTTCGGTATCTTCGGTGACAAAGGCATCGACCCCCTTAACCAATGCATGTTCAAGCCGCTTGGCGACAGGCCAACTACGCCACGCTTCATCTTCTTTCTTTTCGACCTTGCCATCACCACGATATTTATCCGCAATTTCCAGCAAGCGATCCGTGCTGTCTTCACGTCGATTCAGCACGACATCTTCAACCCGCTCACGCAGCTCCTGCGGCAAGTCATCATAGACGGCTAACTGCGCAGCATTGACAATGCCCATGTCCATCCCCACCTTAACACAGTGGTAAAGAAACACAGCGTGAATCGCCTCACGCACAGGGTTGTTGCCGCGGAATGAGAAGGAGACGTTAGAGACACCACCGCTCACCATCGCGTGTGGCAGATTCTGTTTTATCCATTGCGTCGCTTCGATGAAATCAACCGCATAGTTGTTATGCTCTTCAATGCCGGTTGCGACTGCAAAAATATTAGGATCAAAGATGATATCTTCCGCCGGAAAACCCACTTCATTCACTAAAACATCGTACGATTTTTTACAGATTTCAGTCTTACGCTCAAAGGTGTCTGCCTGCCCTTTTTCATCAAACGCCATCACCACGGCTGCCGCTCCGTAGCGTTTAATTAAAGTGGCGTGTTTGATAAATTGTGCTTTTCCCTCTTTGAGCGAAATGGAGTTAACGATCCCTTTGCCCTGTATGCATTTCAGCCCCGCTTCGATGATCTCCCATTTTGAGGAGTCCACCATCACCGGCACTTTTGAAATATCGGGCTCGGAGGCGACAAGATTGAGGTAGTGCACCATCGCCGCTTTGCCGTCGAGCATCGCCTCATCCATGTTGATGTCGATGATCTGCGCGCCATTTTCAACCTGCTCCCGGCAGACATCAAGCGCCTCATCAAACTGCCCTTCTAGGATCAGCCGTTTAAATTTTGCAGAGCCTGTCACGTTGGCGCGCTCACCCACATTGGCAAACAGTGACTCAGGCATGATGTTAAAAGGCTCCAACCCTGATAGACGACACGCCACAGGTCTTGCCGGAATTTTGCGCGGCGCAACCCCTTCGACCACCTCTGCAATCGCCGCAATAAATTCTGGAGAGGTGCCACAACAGCCACCGATGATGTTGAGAAAACCGCTCTCGGCCCACTCCTTAATCTGGCCGGCCATGTTTTCAGGGGTGTCATCATAGCCGGTCTCGGCCAGCGGATTGGGCAGCCCTGCATTGGGGTGAACACTCACATAGCAGTTCGCTACACGCGAGAGCTCTTCTACATACTGGCGCAGCTCGTCTGCACCGAGCGCGCAGTTGAGACCAATCGAAATGGGGTTGGCATGAACCAGTGAGTTGTAAAAAGCTTCTGTCACTTGGCCGGAAAGGGTACGCCCTGAGGCGTCGGTAATGGTGCCGGAAATCATGATCGGCAATGCTCTACCCAAATCAGCAAATACCTCTGTCACCGCAAAGATTGCCGCTTTGGCATTGAGGGTGTCGAAAATCGTCTCGATCAAAATGGTGTCCGATCCACCCTCAATCAACCCTCGTGTCGCCTCGCTATAGGCGACGACCAGTTCATCAAAGGTGACATTACGCGCCGCAGGATCATTCACATCGGGCGAAATCGAACAGGTGCGGTTAGTCGGGCCCAACACACCCGCTACAAAACGGGGCTTATCCGCAGTTGCCACCGCATCACACGCCTCACGAGCGAGGCGCGCTCCCGCCACATTCATCTCGTAGGCGAGTGCTTCCATGTTGTAATCGGCCATCGAAATCGTGGTCGCGCCAAACGTGTTGGTTTCGATAATATCGGCACCCGCGTTAAGGTACTCCGTGTGAATATCCCGAATAATCGCGGGTTGAGTCAGCACTAGCAGGTCGTTATTCCCCTTTAAGTCAGAGGGGTAGTCAGCGAATCGTTCACCACGATACCCTGCTTCATCAAGTTTATAGCGCTGAATCATGGTGCCCATTGCACCATCGAGAATCAGGATGCGCTGATCAAGAAGCTGTTTGAGTCTATCCATCGAGTTACCTATTTCATTGCTGCGGGATGAGCTTAGCTGTCAGCTATATTCGGCTGTATATAGAATAGCCTGAAAATTGAGGCGTGCAGTCTACCACGCTTAAATCGCATTGTAGATATCTTTACACTTTAACTTACTGTTTAATAAGACCATTGGCAACATTAAGCTGTCTACTATAAAATTTTACTAAGCACTACTTTTAGGTGTAATATCATGCTTCAATTAAATGGCTAATCACTAAATTGCCTCTGTTCATGCCTCATCTTGATGAATCATAAAGACAAAACCAGAATATTAGTGTGTATTATATTAGTCAATAAAACCTTAAATAATTAGGGCGCCATATTTTCAAGGAGACATTAAATGGCCGTGACACCCAAAATCCCCCTGCGTGAGCGAAAATATGCCCGCACTAAACTCGCGCTAGTCAATGCCGCCGTGCAGCGCCTAGAGGCAACACCGATGGAAGAGATCACGGTTAATTCACTCTGTGATGATATCGAAATTTCTGAGGCCACCTTTTTTAACTACTTCGCAAAAAAGGGCGACCTACTCGACTACTATGTGCAGCTGTGGACGCTGGAAATCACTTGGAAAATCCGCCAAAGTGGCCAGACCGGCACCGCGGCAATCGATGCTCTGTTCGCGACTGCCGCGCTGCAATTTCAGCAACACCCCGGGTTAATGGGTGAAGTACTTGCACGCCTTGCGCGCCTGCGAAAAAAGCCAGTACCCCAAAAAATTGGCCGCGCCGAACGACACCGTGCCTTTGAAAAGTGGCTTAACAATGACAATGCCAGTGAAATTGAAGCACTCGAAGCGAGTGGCCTCGACGCGCTGCTGGTATCCGCGCTGCAACAAGCCATAAACAAAGGCGAACTGCCCAGCAACACCCACCTGCCGACGACCCTGCTTGGGCTGGTCGCCCTCTTTTACGGCATTCCTCTGCTGCTGCGAATGAGCAATCCGGACGCCATTCCAGCCAGCTATCGCCAACAGCTGGCGATCTTCTGGCAAGGGGTGCGCGCCGCCAGTCAACGCGGTTAAGCGCGCTAATATCGCAGGCACTAGACGGGCTAAAAAACAGCCAAATAAGATGTATTTATTTTCTTGATGAGTCATCCAAGTGACTCTGTTAAAACAAATAATTGTTTTTTTCGTATGGGTTTAGGGTATAGTGTTTTGGCTTGCGTTGGCTCAAGCTGGGCTTTCTTAGAACACCATACGGCTCCTCTCTGAATCCTCATTGCGTCATCTGCGCGCTATTTTATATTTGCAATTTAATTGAGTTTTGAGGATTTCAGCATAATGAATACCGGTACTGTAAAATGGTTTAATGAAGCTAAAGGTTTTGGTTTTATCAGCCCCGAAGATGGCGGCGATGATGTGTTTGTACATTTTCGCTCAATCGTTGGCGATGGTTTTAAAACCCTGACCGAAGGTCAAGCCGTTAGCTATCAGGTTGAAACTGGGCCAAAAGGTCTGCAAGCCGCGCAGGTTCAACCGCAGTAATAATTGCCGCGACTGCATAGCGCTCTATTTCTAGGGCTATGCAGTCGCTTTATCCCGCCTGATCTACCACTCAGGTCATCGCTTTTACGATAGAATTCCTGATTCTATAAGGACACCACCATGAAAAAACTCTTTGTTGGCAACCTACCTGCCACCACTAATGAGATTGAAGTTACCGAACTCTTTTCACAATTCGGCAAGGTGCGTTCTATTAAGCTGGCAACTGATGTCTTCACCAGTAAATGCAAAGGGTTTGGGTTTATCGAAATGGAAGGGCATGAAGCCCGCGCGGCGATTTCTGGTCTCAATGGTAAAGACTTTAGCGGTAGACCACTGCGGGTCAATTTTGAAGAGCCCAAAGGAAGGCGTGGTGGCCGACGCTAGTCGCAACCCTGCTATCAACATTTCGCCTCGGGTCAGTCGCCGAATAATGAGTGCTTAATAAAAAATTTTCGGCAACTTCCCACGCATCAAGCACCATTCTCACCATTAAGCGCCCCAAGCTAAGCGCCCAATCCCCAACACTGACTTACTTTCCGTCAGATTCAATTCCCAACCATGCAATCCACTCATCAAATAACGCCTTGTTAAGGGCGGCAACGGCTGAGCGCGACTCAAGGCTCACTGACAGCACCGGTTCACCATCGAGCGTCATCGAATGCCCCCCTGCCTCATGTAACACAAGGCTTGCCGCGCCGTAATCCCAAATGCGCTGTCGCCCATGCAGATAAACATGGCAGCGCCCTGCCGCGACCCAGCACCACTCCAGCGCCACCGCGCCGATATTGCGTTGCGAGCTAAAGGGCTTTTCGTCGATAATGCGCATGGCTAGCGCCCGCGGCAATCTTTTCAGGTCGATCAGGCCGATCCCTTTCGCCAGTGGCGGTTCAGGTATTCGCTGCCCTAGTGGCTCACCATTGAGCCAGCTTCCCCCGCCTTTGATCGCACTGAAGCATTCATCTCGCATCGGATCATAGACCACCCCTAGGAGCACTTCGCCCTCTTTTAGCAACGACAGAGAGACGGCACAAAAAGGGATGCCAGCGGCAAAGTTGCTGGTGCCATCCACCGGGTCTAGGCACCACACTGCCTGCTCCTTTGTATTCAACAGTGCACTCTGCTCTGCTTCGCTCATCTCTTCGCCAACGAATAAAATTTCAGGACATTGTGCTTCTAGTGCGCCTTCAATCGTTTGCTGCACCGCACGGTCTGCTTCGGTCACAATGCTGCCATCGTCTTTATATTCACGCGTGCTATGAGTAAAGCGAGGCATTAACTCCTGCTTGGCTGCATTGATCACAATTTCAATCACAGCGCTTAAGTCGGGTAGCAACATCACTATTTTTTCTCCTTCAATACCACACCATCAAACACAATACCGTTCCAGCCGTGAATCATAAAATTTCTGATGTTAGCGTGGTCATCACTATCAGGGTGCTGCAACACATCAATCCGAT
>JALSHQ010000004.1 GCA_026982145.1 Gammaproteobacteria bacterium
CAAGCGGTGTTCATTGGTGAGAGCGGTGAACTAGGCGCAGCACAACTCACCATTCGCATGCTTCAAGCACGACTGCGCACGGTGATCGGGCGGCTTGCTGACTCTGCAGATAACCTTCATGAAGTCGCAGAAAAAACAGCCTCAACCGTCGAGCAAGCGGCTCAAGGAGTGATGACACAACAATCAGAAACTGACCAAGTCGCCACCGCCATGAATGAGATGACGGCCACCGTACAAGAGGTTGCGCGCAATGCTGAACAGGCCGCCAGAGCTTCGTGTGATGCAAAAACTGAAGCAGATAATGGGCATCGGGTGATGAATGAGATTATCGGTTCAATTAACGCGCTCGCAGGCGAAGTAGAACGTGCCGCTGATGTGATCCAGAGTGTAGAGAACCACAGCAGCCAAATTGGAGCAATTCTGCAAGTGATCAAAGATATCGCAGAACAGACCAACCTATTAGCACTTAACGCTGCCATTGAAGCCGCGCGTGCAGGGGACCAAGGAAGAGGGTTTGCCGTGGTCGCCGATGAAGTGCGCACGCTGGCACAGCGCACCCAGCAGTCAACCGAAGAGATTCACAACATGATAGAGCAGCTTCAGACAGGCACTAAAGACGCCGTGAGTGTGATGGAATCAGGCCGTGAACAGGCCACCGTGAGTGTGACTCATGCCGCACTCGGCGGTGAACTGCTCGGCACGATCACGAGCGCCATCAACACCATCACCGATATGAACACCCAAATTGCAAGCGCAGCCGAAGAGCAGAGCGCTGTTGCGGAAGAGATCAACCGTAACATCATCAACATTAGTCAGGTCACGCAAGAAGCCGCCCACGGCGCAGAGACAACCCTCGAAGCCAATAAAAAACTGACCTCAATGATTGATGAATTTGACAACATGAGCAAGCAGTTTGGGCGTTAGATTAATCGCAATCACAAACATTCCAGCGCAGGAATTCACGGGTCTCAATCGCCTGTGGCTGGTCGAGCACTTGCTCGCACGCCCCCTGCTCAATAACACGCCCATCACAGATAAAAATGAACTGACCATTAAGCCGCCGCGCCTGTTCTAAATCGTGCGTCACGCAGATGAGCGGCATCGTCTCTGCTAGTTGTAGCATGGTCTGCTCGATCAACTGCTTTGAACGCGGGTCCAGAGATGCGGTAGGTTCATCAAGCAGCAATATTTTAGGCTTGATTGCAAGCGCCCGTGCGATGCAGAGGCGCTGCTGCTGCCCGACGGAAAGTGTCGTCGCAGGTGCATCAAGGCGTTCCTTTACTTCATCCCAAAGCGCAGCTTGGTGCAATGATTGTTCGATCAATGCTTCGGCACGGCGACGCGTGCGCCACCCCTGCAGGCCGAAGGCAACATTGGCGCGAATCGACGCATTAAAAACGACCGGCTTCTGTGCAATCAAGCCAATATGTCGGCGTAGTTGATCCCAACCACCGCGCCAATGGCGCACATTAGCGCCGTCAACCAAGATGGAGCCACGCCAATGGTTCTCCAACCCATTAAGGCAGCGCAGCAGTGAACTTTTGCCGGCACCCGAAGGGCCAATCAATGAAGTGATGCCTTGCGTTGGCAGTGTAAAAGAGAGCGCTTGCAAAACCGATTGGCCACCCAGTTGAAGCGTCAGCTGTTCCACCTGTAGCGGCGGGGCTGATAATGGTTTCAATGGTGATGACGGTAATGCGACGCCCTGCTGCAGTGGCACGATACGTTTACGTTTAAGATCAGCAACCATCAATGCGCTCCAATTTTTTGCAACATACGGCTTAACAATCCAAAGGCGGCGACCAGTAACACCAGCACCGCAGCACTGCCCCACGCGATGGTGGTGACTTGTGCATCATTGCCCTCTTGTGCGAGGTAGAATATATGCGTCTGCAATGTGGTCACCGGTGAGAAAATAGAATCTGGCCATACTACACCTGAAAAAACAGTGGCGGTAAACATAATGGGGGCGGTCTCGCTCAATGCACGTGCCATCGCCAACAGCAGCCCGGTCATAATATTGATGCCGCTTTCAGGTAACCACAGACGCCAGATGATCGCCCCGGTACTTAACCCCAAAGCAGCGCCCGCCTCGCTGTACTGTTGAGGAATACGTTCAAGTGCGGCCAACGTATTCAGTACCAGCAGTGGCAGCACCACAATGGCCAATACCACTGCGCCACTGAGCAGCGAAACGCCCCAAGAAAAGAGATTCACCAGCACCACCAGACCGCAAAGCCCAAATACAATCGGCGGCACCCCCTGCAACATATTAAACATAACCATCAACAATCGCTGCTGTCGGTGAGAGGCGTATGCGCGGTAATAGAGCGCGGTGCTTAATGCAAAGGGCGCGGCAATCACGCACGCCATGACTGCCAATAACAGAGACCCCAACAGCTGTGGAAAGATGCCATCAGCCATGCCAAAACCAGCACTTTCTGTCGCCCCCACAACAAACCCCCAACTTAATACCGGTGCCGCCTGCCAGAAGATGTAACAGAGCACTAAAGTCGGCAGCAGCAATGCGGGAACCGCTAGCAACACCACCAACCCTTTGCCAAAAAAATTTTGATCCAACGGCAGTCGCAACCTCATACCACCACACTCGCTTTACGATGTGCAGCAAGTGAGACCACAATTGCAATCACCGCCAGCAGCAAGCCACAAAAAAGCAGTGCCGCCCAATGTTGCGAGCCAACACTTGCTTCGGCCATCTCCCTTCCTATCCGTGATGTGAGTGTCTGTGCGGGTTGCAAAAAATTATAGAAGGGCTCAGGAATACGATCGATAGAACCCACCACCAACATCACCGCAACAGTCTCCCCCATGGCGCGACCACTCGCCAACAGCGTCGCGACACGAATCCCCGGCCACGCCTGCGGCAAGAGCACTCGACACAGCGTCGCATTCCAGCCGAGGCCAAGATTCTTTGCCGCTTCCCGCTGCGACTGCCGCACACCCCGCAGGGCATCTTCAGCAAGCACCATGATAGTTGGTAAAATCATCAGGGCCAGCAGCAGACCAGCCGCGAGCAAGGTGCGCCCTGTAAGCAAATTAAGCTGTGACTCCAGCAGCGGCAACAACACCCATATTCCCAACAATCCATATACAACCGAAGGCACGCCTGCCATGAGTTCCATTGAAAACCGCAGCGGATTACGCAAGCGAGCGGGTAGCAGTTCAGCAGACAATATAGCCGCCGCCACGCCACATGGGAGTGCAATCATCAGCGCCAGCGCGACCGCCCAAAGTGTACCGACCAGCGCGGGCAACATGCCAAAGAGTGATTCAAAAGGGTACCACTCGCTGCCAACAATAAAGGCAACGCCTTGCTGCGCTATCAATGGCCAACTGCTGTAGAGCAGAAAACCGAGCACTAACACAATGGTCATGGATGACAACAACGCAGATATTGAGAGCCACCACCTCAGCACCTCAGCACCACAGCACCACAGCACCACAGCACTACCGTACCGGGTGGAAGCCAACCATCTCTGCAATCGACTGCCCCTTCTCTGATCGTAGGAAGCCCACAAAATCCATCACTGCCGCACTGCTGTTTTTGGGCACCAAAATATTGAGATCACGCTGAATCAAATAACGCCCCTGAGCAACATTTTCTGCGGTGGGCAATAACGCCGCCTCACCCTCGCCTACCGCGATCGCGCGCACCCGATCATTCAGCCACGCATTAGAGAGCATTCCGATCGCTTGATCACTTTGTGAAATGACCGCTTGCTCTTCATTATTTGATCCAGTGATGATGGTCGCCCCGGGTGCGCGTGCGCGAGCATTGCCCAGCACAACGCTTGCAAAGACATGGCGCGTGCCGCGCGAAGCTTCTTTGTCGATCACTAATATAGCAGCGTCCATGCCACCCAGCTCGCGCCAATTACGAATCTCACCCCGATAGACCGCCGCAATTTGTGCCAACGAAAGACGCTGTACACCGCTCTCAAAAACCGCTTTCGAGACCGCGATTGCCACCGCATCTCGCGCCACCGCAATCACCTCTATCGTATTACCCAGACGCTCAATTTCAAAACGGCTTAGCGGGCGAGAGACCATTCCGATATCAACAGATCCCCGCTCAATACTGGCCACACCAACACCAGAGCCACCGCCGGAAACGGTCAATCTTAATTCTGGATGCATTAACCGATACTGCTTTGCCGCCTCGGCCACGACCGGCAAAACCGTGGTTGAACCCACCACTTTGATCATCAAAGCGGCATGAAGTGACCCGGAAAAAATGCCCAATAAAAAAACCGCCAGTGATAAAACAGATCGCTTGCCTTGAAACATCGTTCCCCCATCTAAATTTTCACCATGACAAAATATTGTCGATCGTGCGGTAGTCGCCCGAGTGGTGGCTTCCTTACAATTGATAGCATCATCAAAATTCTCATAACGAGGCATGATAGTTCGGGGTGAAGGTCAATTCAGGTCTGCTGCATATTTCCGCAAGACCTCCAATGAAACCACCTCAAGCGCCTTTTTATGGGTTCGCCTTAGAAACACCTTTGGTGCCATGCCATCTTGGTGTGCTTCAAGCCAGCGCGGTGCACATAGACACCAACTGTCATCCGCCTTTAACCCCTTAAAGCCGTGTTCTGGCATTGGTGTTGAGAGATCATTCCCTTTAAAGCGGGAATACTCCAGAAATTCAGTCGACATTTTTACGCAGATCGTATGAGCACCGAAGTCTTGATCATTGGTGTTACAACAGCCGTCACGAAAAAAACCTGTTATTGGGTCAGTCCCACAGGCGATTAATGCCTCATCAAAAACATTGACCGACGGTTCCATCTCTACCCCACTCATGCGCCCATACCCCTTAATTTTACTGTTAATATCAAAGCATCATAACGAAGTTAGCGATCAAGGTTAAGCACTGTATAGCCCTGCAAATTATATGAGAGTAATATCTAATAATACCCACTCAATGAGCCGTTACATCAATAATCGGTAACAAAAAATAGAAGGTGCAGAGATGGACAGAAATAAATTGGCACATTCAAATAGCAAAGGGCTTCAGCGGTTAAAAGAGCTCTGGCCGGAGCTAACGCTATTTGAGCGCTTCGAGTATGTGATTACCTTAATTGTCAGCCTCGTGCTGGCACTCATTATTGTGGTTGCACTCTTAAGCCTGCTCGAAAACATCTATGAGATGATGCTTTTGCAGTTTAGCGGAGGGGTTGATTACAAAATGTTCCAGATCACTTTTGGCATGCTGCTGACACTGCTGATCGCACTCGAATTTCGCAATTCAATCGATGCCATCCTGGAAGGAAAAGGGCTTCTGGTGCAAGTAAAGATCGTTGTGCTGATCGCGATTATCGCGCTGGCCAGAAAGTTTCTGGTAATGGATCCCAAGGAGTTTGAGCCGATGATGGTGGCCGCCTTTGCACTTGTTACTCTCTCACTCGGCCTTGTCTACTGGCTACTGTCGAAAAGGGATGTACTATAATTGGGGAAGAAGCGCATCCGCCAATCGATAGTGGCGCTGTTTTCCGCTTAGTGGGCATTTAAAGGCTAGGTAACAGGCAGTCAGCTGCAGGTTTTCCTTGCCCTCACCACTGCCGTAAAGACGATCCCCCACTACGGCATAACCACTTTCAGCGAGGTGACGCCGGATTTGGTGTTTACGTCCCGTCTCAATCTGCACCGAGAGCAGCGAACGCTGCTGCTCTGCATCAAATGAAATGAGGGTGACATGTGAGATTGCTGTTTTGCCATCAATCCTAGCGTCAATCGTATAGGGGCTTGGCCGCTCAGGAAACGCCCCCTCCACCACCACTTGGTAGCGCTTCTCAATCGCACGTGACTGAAAAAGATTCGACAGCGCTGCCGCCGCTTTTTTTGTGTGACCAATCAAAATCAGCCCCGTTGCAGCGCGGTCGAGACGGTGAATAATAAAGCTCACCCGCTCTGGGCTGAGGCGCTGTTCAGCCCAGCGGCTAACTGTGCAGTGATCTCCCCATCGGCTCCCTTGGGATAAAAGACCATAAGGCTTATACCAGAGACTATAGTCACCCTCATCCGCAATCATCTGCGGTGCTGTAGGTTCACTGAGTAACACCCGTTCATCATAGTAAAAGTCAAGCTCGTCACCCGCTTTCAACGTTTTTTTAGCGCGTCGGATGCGGCGACATGAGCCACGGCTAGTCAACCAGACGGCTCCACGCTGCATCGCCATTTTAATACGCTGTTTTGATAACCCAGAGCACTCTGCCAGCAGATCAACGGCGTTAGCTTCCCCCCCCTTCACATCAACATGAAATTCAGAACGTTGCGGAATCATAAAATACCTGAAAAAATATGATATTGATAAAAGAGCGGTGTGGGCGATGGAGGCTGTTTATTTATATCAAACGCGTATTGACTTTAATTTCACCATGCAGTGTTTTATGCACCGGGCAGCGATCAGCAATCACTAATAGACGTTGGCATTGATCATAAGTTAAATTCCCCGTTAACGTAATTCCCCGCTCAATCAAATCTATTTTACCCCCGCCGCCCTCACACTGAGTGCAATCGTCACTATGTACTTTGTTATGTTTAAGCTCTACATCGACCCCATCTAGCGGCCACTTTTTGTGATCAGCATACATACGCAGTGTCATGGCCGTACAGGCACCTAATGAAGCCAGCAGCAGATCATAAGGTGATGAACCCAGTGCACCACCGCCCATCGTAACTGGCTCATCTGCAACCAGTGCGTGGCCATCAGCGTCAATTTCTGTGTAATAGCGATCACGCCCGATACTCGCTGTGACCACCCCACCACTCCCCGCTTGCAGCATGGCCGCGGCCTCAACGGTGAGATACTTCTCTGCCCACGAGGCGATCAAATTTCCGGCATAACAAGCATCCTGCTGTTGTGCTAGTAGGTGACCGGCATCATCGAGTGATACAAAGCTCTTGGGGTGCAAGGCCGCTTCAAAAATTTTTCCGGCGTTATCCATCGTTACCGTCTCGTCATTCGAAGCGTGCAACACCAGAAGCGCGCACCCTAGCTGTTTGATTGGGC
Organism: Gammaproteobacteria bacterium; assembly: GCA_026982145.1. GTDB lineage: Bacteria > Pseudomonadota > Gammaproteobacteria > SZUA-140 > SZUA-140 > SZUA-76. The sequence goes on from JALSHQ010000004.1 coordinate 7,037, forward strand.
TTCGCATCTTCACCCCTTGAGCATCATCAAGAAACTGCTGTTTCATACGATAACGTTGCCCCCCAATCTCAACCTCGGCTTCACCTTTGGC
>JALSHQ010000005.1 GCA_026982145.1 Gammaproteobacteria bacterium
GCAAGGCCAAAGAGAAGTTAAAAGAGTTGTTGGGACGATAGCGGTTAATGAGCGAACAGACATTCAGCGCCCGCCTGCTGGCGTGGTTTAAGCAGCACGGGCGTAAAGACCTGCCGTGGCAGCAGAACCCCACCGCATACCGCGTGTGGGTTTCCGAGATCATGTTACAGCAGACCCAAGTTGCTACTGTGATCCCCTACTTTGAGCGCTTCATGGCGCGCTTTCCGGATGTGGCAACCCTCGCCGCCGCCACGCAAGATGAAGTGCTGCACTATTGGGCAGGGTTGGGCTACTACGCCCGTGGGCGCAACCTGCATAAAGCCGCACAGGTGATTTGTGAGGCGCACGAGGGGGGCTTTCCGAAGAGGCTAGATGAGGTGGTCGCCCTGCCGGGCATTGGTCGCTCGACCGCTGGCGCGATTCTTTCGCTGGCACTAAAACAGCACCACCCGATTTTGGATGGCAATGTAAAGCGGGTGTTGGCGCGCCACGGTGCTGTCGACGGCTGGCCGGGTGCGCCCGCGGTTGAAAAAATATTGTGGCAGTTAGCGTTGGCGCGTACCCCAAAAAAATCGACGGCAGCCTACACGCAGGCGATTATGGATTTGGGGGCGACCGTCTGTCGGCGCAGTAAACCGCTGTGTGGTGAGTGCCCGCTGTCGGCAGACTGCATGGCGCTGGCTGCGGCGCTGGTCGATCAGTTACCCACCCCAAAGCCCCGCAAAAAACTACCGCTGCGCAAGGGCGTGTTACTGGTACTGAAAAATGAGGTGGGCGAACTACTGCTGCAGCGTCGCCCCCCGGCCGGTATTTGGGGCGGGTTATGGTGCTTCCCGGAGCGCCCCGAAGGGGTGGCGGATGAGGCGCTGAATGAGTGGTGCCGTAAGGCGCTCGGGTGCGACCTTACGCAGGTGGAAAGCGGTGCGGTGCAGCGCCACACCTTTAGCCACTACCACTTCGAGGTCACACCGCTCTATGCCCATGCAGAGGTTGTGGAAAGCGTTGTCATGGATGACGATTCGCGCCTCTGGTACAATCCCGCCTCGATCGCGGCGCTCGGTTTAGCGGCGCCGGTCAGGCGAATAATTGAACAGATCGAGCCTGAATAGCGCTAGGGTCTGTTTCTGTGAAGAGAGTCCAAAGGAGTAGCAAATGACCCGCATGGTAGAATGTGTAGTATTGAAAAAAGAGGCGCCCGGCCTAGAGTACGCCCCTTATCCCGGTGACTTGGGCGCGCGCATTTACTATGAAGCCTCCGCCGAGGCGTGGCAGATGTGGCTCAAACAGCAGACCATGTTGATTAATGAAAATCGCTTGGTGCCGATTGAACCACGCGCCCGCAAATTTCTCGAAGGTGAGATGGAGAAGTTTTTCTTCGGTGGCGGCTCCGAAATCCCTGAAGGTTATGTTCCGCCAGAAAAATAGAGCTCGCCTGAAAATTAATCTTTAATATAGGCTGATATCTATCTATTTGATTTGTTAGGAAAATAAAAGCTATAGTTTATAACCGCCTTGGTCACGGCTCATCACGTGCGCAGCGAAAGCCGACATCCGTGCTGGCCGTTGTGGGGGCTGTGTGGGCGCGGCGTGCCGCGCGGAAGAAGGTACTGAGGCCGTAGTGCCCCATGCCGGCTCCGCCACCTTTGATAACGCGGTGCTGTTTGGCGTAGTCCGGATCATCAAAATCGGCATTGTCATAGGGTTGATAAAGGTCGGCAACCCACTCAGAAACGTTGCCCCCTAAATCAAAAACGCCGTAATAAGAGCGATCTTTAGGGAAGCTGCCGGGGGGCATAATCGATTCGTCCTCTTCCCGCTGTGGGTTTTCACCGGAGTTGGCCAACCCCTGAGACCACGCCATCCCCCACGGATACTCATTGCCATTGGGGCCGCGCGCCGCTTTTTCCCACTCCGCTTCGGTGGGGAGCCTTTTTCCTACCCAGCGGCAGTAAGCATCCGCATCGAACCAAGTAACGGAAGTGACGGCAAGCGCATCGCGCTGAGCTTGTTTGGTAAACAGGGCGTCGAGAAGTTGCTGCTTGTTCATAGCGGCTGGGTTGATATCAAGATTGAAATAGTCGATCGCAATCATCCGCAGTTTATTCACATCAAAGCCACGCAGATAATGGGCATAAACGTTGTAGCCATTTTGTACCCACGCCGGTGGTTCGGGGCGATGAGTGCTCAGTATGAATCTCTTGTATTCAGCGTTGGTTACTTCAAACTTATCGATCATAAAACTCGGCAGTTCGACTTGGTGCTCTGGGTGTTCATTAAGGTAGAGCGGTGTCACAAAGCCGTAGCGTTGCTGTAATCCTTCAGTATCAATCTTATCGCTACCTTGGGTGAAAGCGCCGGCAGGGATGGCTATTTCGTGCTCGTCAGTGTTGGGCGCAGCAGTCGCCGTGAGCGGCTGGACGGGCGCGGTAGCAGGCGGCTCACTGCACCCCAGCAGTGCAGAAGTAAGCAACAGAGTGAGCGGCAATGTGATGAACTGTTTGGGCATGCGCGGCAATATACCGCAGAATAGAAAAAATGATGAATTTTCGATTAAAACGCCGGGTTTATCATCGGTTCGACTTGACTAAAAACAGCCTGCCCTGTTTAATACGCCCTCGCTGACAAAAAAGCGGCTGCAACGGCCGGCAGCGAAGTTTGCACGCCAAACGCCCAGTTAGCTCAGTCGGTAGAGCAGGGGACTGAAAATCCCCGTGTCCTTGGTTCGATTCCGAGACTGGGCACCATTATTTATTAGGTGTGAGAGGCTCCTGCCTCTCGGACTTTTCCGATAACAGCCGCTGTTTGCAAAACAATTACATGAGTGGTTAAAGTATCTCTACTTTCCTCTTGTGATGCTCGGCTGGTTGGAGTGATTTTTCGGCGGCATTTTTTATTACAGTGCAATTTCATTATTTTTTTTCCCGCCAGATCTTTTCATGCAAAGGCATTGGTTTTTTAGCCTTTACAGGCTCTTCTGTTGAGATTTGTGCCAATTCATTCAAAATAGGTGTAACACTTTCACGGTCACCCGCATAATTATAGTTAGGAAAATCAAAGCGGAGTCTAGAATTAAGAAAATATTTTACTTGAAAGTTGCTCTTACACCAACGGAGTCTAATGCGTATTACGATAAAATTGGAGGTGCGCACGCCTCATGCTGGGTGAGTGATGTTGACCCAGTATCCGCATGTACAAAAGCAGTTTTTAGGGTAAAACTATACGACTGGCAGGTTAACGATATTCTAGGTGACCCTCTTTCGGTATCTGAAAATGATTTTGAAGGGAGAGACATAGGTTTAGAAAATTATTGGAAAGCAAGGAAAGAAGGTATTGCAATAGTATATTCAGCTTGGTCAATAGATGCGGGAACCGAAAATGACTTTTTTGAACTAAAGCCATCACGAAAAATAGACATTAACTCTTATCTGTCTAAGCAAAATAAATTAAAAAGAAAAGGCAGGTGCTTACATTGCCAAGCAGGTGGGCGGTGCAATGAAATTATAAAAGCACACTCAATCCAAGAGAAACGAGTCCTTGGAGTCAGTTGTTGGCTGTTTACCTTGAGTGCTAGATTCGGAATATGTAGGTGCCGGGTGTGTGATGGTCAGGCTCAGAAAACCTTATTTTTCCGAGTGTTATTACACCGCATTGATCATCGGCTGATTTTAATGCGTGGTAGTAGCGAGTATTAATATGCGAATGATTATTTTATGGCTGGGGTTACTCGCCTCAGGGTCGTTACTGGCGCTGGAGTTGCCTGCCGACTGGCGCTTGCCAACGGCGAAAGAGCTGGTGACGGAGCCTCCGCGGGATGATTCTCCTTTGCGGTATGCACAGGTCGAGAGTGATTTTAATGGTGATGGCAAGCTTGACCGCGCCTACTTATTAAAAAGTGTTCACTATCCGGGTGAAGGGTTGCTGGTCAGGCTTTCGTCTCCGGCGGGGTATGTGTGGCAGCTACTCGACCGCGTTGAGTGGGGGGAGGAGTACGCCTCGGCTGGTTTAAAAATGCGTATCGAACTCGCACAAGTCGGCAGTTACAAAACAGCCTGTGCGCTAGGTTACTGGCAGTGCACCTCAGATGAGCCCGACATGCTTGAGTTGATGCACGCGGGTATTTACCAAGACCGTTTCGATGGTGCCATTGCAATATGGTTTTGGGATCATCCGCGCCAACAATTTAAGCAAGTCTGGTTAGGGGTCTCAGACCATTAAGCTTTTTGGTTAGTATCGACAGCGTCAGCTTCTATCTCTTGCCTCATCGCTTCTGCCGCTTCTTGCTGCGCAGTTTTAAGCTCTTCGAGTAATTTTTTGGCGCTCTCAAGGTGGCCGTCTTTGGCCAGCGCTTCCATCTTAAGCGAGGCGTTAATCAACTGAACGGCTCCAAACTGCCCACTGGCCCCTTTAATAGAGTGTGCGACGAGTTCGAGTGTTTCGAGGTCGCCCTGTTGGATCGCCTCTTCGGCGCGCTTAACATTTTCAAGCGAATTTTGCGTATGCTGCTCGATGATCTGAGGGAACTTGTCGCCAAAGATCTCTTTGAGTTGGTTAAATGGGGTCAGATCCAGAATCTCTAAATTCATATTAACATCCTCTCTCTGGCGCTCATGCGCTTGCATGTTGTCGACCATTTCGACTTTATGCTCAAGCCATTTTATTAATATTTTTTCAAGTGACTCTGGGCTGACCGGTTTTGAGATGTAGTCATCCATACCTGCTTGCAGGCATTTGTCTCGATCAGACTTCATGGCATTGGCAGTGAATGCAATAATCGGAATTTTTGGGTATTCCGGGGTGTTTATTTTTAGTTTCCGGATCTCTGTGGTCGCTTCAAAGCCGTCCATTTCCGGCATTAGGCAGTCCATAAAGATCAAGTCAAAATCACGCTGTTTTGTGAGCGTAACGGCTTCCAGCCCGTTGCCTGCGGGCGTTACCGTGCAGCCGTAACCCTCGAGCAGCTCGGTGGCAACGCTGAGGTTTATCGGGTTATCTTCAACGAGCAGAATCTGCGCATTGGAAAGCACGGGTTTTTTACGTTGCCCCGATTTTTCTGCCCTAAGGGTGTGACGTGTCACGAGCGGGATTTCACTCTTCTGCTGTTTGGCTTGTAGGATGTAAGTGAGCATCTGAGCAATTTCTGAAGGGTGGGTGGGTTTTGTTAAATAGCCATCAAACCCGAGTGATTTTAGGTGAGCTCCCTCCCCTTTTCTGGGTGATGATGTGACAAATAGCATGATGCCGCTATTGAGGAGTTTTTGGTTTACGACTTTGGTGGCGAGCTCTTCACCGTCCATCTCAACCATGAGGTAATCAATGATTAATATATCGAAAGGGTCTTGGTTTTCGATGGCTGATTGGAGGCTTTTGATGGCACTGCTGCCAGAGGCAACACTAACAACATCACGCATCTGTGAAGTTGATAGTTGCTCCTCAAATATAGTGCGTGCAGTGTCGCAGTCATCGACGATTAAAGCTTTCATCCCTTTTAAATTATTTTGATTGTCAGTGGACGAGGTTTCTTGGGGCGGCGCAGGGTCGACGTTTAGTTTTATGGTGAAACTAAAAGTTGAACCACTGTTCTTCTCACTTGTGACTTGAATGTCACCCTGCATCATATTGCAGAGCTGTTTACAGATGGCGAGCCCTAAACCTGTGCCCCCATATTTGCGGGTGGTTGAGCTGTCTTCCTGATTGAACTTACTGAATATGTGCGACAGCTTATCTTGCGCAATGCCAATGCCGGAATCTTTCACCGATATTGTGAAGGCGGCCACGCTAGAAGTTGCATCATGGTTGGGGGCAGGCTCAATCGTTAGCAGAATGTTTCCTTGCGGTGTAAATTTAACGGCATTACTCAGCAGGTTAAGCAATATTTGGCGCACGCGCCCGGGGTCGCCGATAACAAATTGAGGGGTGCCCGGTTTGTAACGCAGTAACATCTCTACCCCTTTTTCGCTACATTTTAGCGCCATTAATTCGGCAACATCTTTGCAAATCGAGAGCAAATCAAAAGGTACCTCTTCGAGTGTTAGCTTGCCCGCTTCAATTTTTGAAAAATCTAGAATGTCATTGATGATGGTGAGCAGTGCATCCGCTGAGCTGATGGTTGCATTAACGTAACTGCGCTGTTTTGAGGTGAGGTCCGTCTCCAGTAACAGGCCAGACATGCCAATAATGCCGTTCATCGGGGTGCGAATTTCGTGGCTCATGTTCGCTAGGAATTCAGATTTTTGCTGCGTTGCCGCTTCAGCATGCTCTTTTGCTTCGGTGAGTTCACGTTCAATTTGTTTGCGTTTGCTGATGTCGGTACGAATTGCGATATAGCTTTCGGGGTTTTTTTCCTCATCCATGAAAGGGACGATGGTGGTATCAACCCAATAGAGTTGACCATCTTTTCTGCGATTGCAGATTTCACCATGCCAGACTTTTCCTGACGATATGGTTTGATACATGTCACGAAAAAACTCAGCATCATGGTGGCCAGAATTGAGCATTCGGTGGTTTTCTCCGAGTAGCTCTCTGCGACTATAACCGGTGATTTCAGAGAATTTATCATTGATGAAGTTAATGGTGCCGGTGACATCAGTAATGGCGACGATGGCGTGCTGGTCGAGCGCAAATTTCTGCTCCTCGAGGTCGATGAGCGCTTCCTGTATTTCAAGGCTATTTTGCTCTATTACGAGGTCATGCTCTAGGCGCGAGAGGCTCATGGAATTCAAGGCATCTGCAAGAATGCCTATCTCATTATTGCAATTGACCGCGACATGGTGGTCAAGGTGACCTGCTGATATTGCTTTGCTTGCATTGACCAGCTCGATGATGGGGCGTGTAATGCGCCGAGCCAAATAGAGTGCCATAGCCATTATCGCAATGCTGGTCAGCAGGAAAATCAACAGTATTATTAGACCTAATTGATGGGCGGGTGCCAGTGCCTCATGCTGATTTATTTCACTGATGAGTAGCCAGTTTACCCCAGGAATTTCGACTGTGTGATGCACGCCGATAACCGTTTTTCCATTGGGGCCTAAATAGGTAAGTGCGGCATTGCCTTTGTTACCGTGATCGATACTCGGGCTGTGGCTGTCATTGATTTTCTGCCAACGTTCAATTTGTG
>JALSHQ010000006.1 GCA_026982145.1 Gammaproteobacteria bacterium
CAACCTTAATACCATTTCCATAAACGGGCAAACCAAGTCGCCCGTCAAAGCAAATTGGCGAGAACTACAAGGGCGCGCCTACGCCTACTGGGCGCCGCTCAATTGGCTCTCCGCTAGTGCTGAATACCAACATGAAATTTTTCACCGCCCCTTAGCACAAAGCTTTGATGACCGAGATGATAAAGTAGGCATCCCAGACCTAACAACCCGACAAATAACATTGGGCACAAGCCTGTTTTCACTCAAAGGCATTACCACCCGCTTCACTGCCAACCGGATTATTCAAAAAGGAACCTTCGCGACCACCTCTCCAACGGGCACGACCACCTCCCAGCTCTCAGATCAATTTTGGGTTGTCGATACTTCAATCAGCTATCGGCTTAAAAAAAGGATGGGGCGCATTACGGTCGGCGCAAAAAACTTGCTAAATAAAACCTTCCTCTACCATAATACCGACATTACCAACACTCGCACCCTTCCAGGGCGTACAATTTTCACTCAGTTATCACTCTCTTTTTGAATATTTCTCCGGGCACGTCATGTACCACCTGAAATAACAGCTATGCTTATTTATGATATAAAGAGCATTCGCATGCTGATTCTATAGCGCCCCCTCCAGTTAATAGATCACTTTCCCTTCGTACAAGACGTCACTGAGTTCTTTTTCGTTCCCTCCTATCATGACTTTAGCCATGAGGGTTTTCCTAACCTTCATGCTTTTACCCAATTCCTGAGGAGGAAAAGACCATGCGCAATACAATTAAAAAAACGCTGACTGCCGCCGCATTTGCCATGTTTGTTGCCTTGCCATTTGGGGCGTACGCCACGGACACCAATAGCTACGTCACAGCTACCGCTAAAGGCAGCGTTAAAGAGGTCTTAGCCGACATCCGAAGTGACCCAAGAGGCGCTGATGGTGAGGTAATAAAATCAGCAAAAGTGCTGCCATTCGGCAATAAAGACACCACTATTGCCAGTTGCTGGTTTTGTTTTCTCCCTGGTCAATGCATATGGGTCTGTTAAATATTTAAAGATACCCAGCAAGGTGCAAGGACGCGCCTTGGTATTCACCTGTTAATTTAAAAGCTCACCAGCGTAACTGCCACATTCGCGACCCTAGCGATGGTAATTTATCACATGGCATCTAGGCATTTTATCACATCTATATTTTTTCACTTCGTTCACTATTAGAACCATCTCTGAAACCTAGCGTGTCTAACGATATGCATCGGCTTCAGGGGTTAGCACAAGGAGGTTTAGCGGGAGGGAGCTGACAAACGGGGGAGCAAGGATGCTCCCCTCAGGTCCTTCACTAAACAGCTGACAGCAATTATTACAAATCATGGCAAGTTTGATGGCAATAGAAATAACATTTAATGACCTTCATGAACTCACCGAGAAACTGAGCCAAGCACGCTCTCTCAATGAAATAAAACAGCAATGCACTGCTTTCTGCCAACTCACCGGCTTTGACTTTTTCAGCTACTGCGCCACTATTCCAACCACGCTCACTCGGCCAGATATGATTGAGGTCAGCAGCTACCCTGAAGCATGGCTCGCGCTTTACCGAGATCAAGGGCTCATCAAAACAGATCCAACACTTATTTATGCTGAGATGCACCATACCCCAATCACTTGGGATGCCATGGTGCTCAGCCGCTTTAATGACAAAAGCACACGCCAGTATATTAAAAAAGCAAATAAACATGGCTTAAACAGCGGCATCAGTTTTCCACTTAGGGGTAATGTTGGTAGCACCGCTGTTCTCAGCCTCGCCTCAAAAAAAGCCTCGCCACTCCCCCCCCAATTGGTTAACACTGCCTTAACCTTCGGGACACTCTTTGCCAATTATGTGCACGATGCTGTATTGCGCCTTTTCGATGAAGACTTGCTCCCCCTCAAAAAGAAGCGCATCAGCCTACGTGAAAGAGAGTGTCTATTATGGGTTGCAGAGGGGAAAACCACTTGGGAGATTGCCAAGATTTTAAAAATAGCAGAACGCACTGTGGTCTATCACCTAGAGAATATTATCTCAAAACTTGAGGTCAAAAACCGCCAGCAAGCCGTTGCACGCGGCATGATGATGAGTTACATCTCACATCGCCTCGACTGGGAACCACCGCTACGTCAAAAGAAAACAACCCTCAGAACTAGCGCTTGAAAAATAGACCCACCTCGATTTCCCATCAACCCAAATCAATCAGCACGCTATAAACCATGCTAGGATAGCCTAATCACCGCAATATGGGCTGTCACCTTGCACCACTCTCTTTTTAAACGACTCTGTTTTACCAGCTTGCTACTGCTTTCCAGCATTGTCATGGCCAACCCAAAGCATGGTGCAGCCGTATTGATGTACCACCATTTTGGTGAAACACGCTACCCAAGCACCAACATCACTTTGCAGCAGTTTGATCAACACCTAGACTACCTTGAACAGCAAGGCTTTCAAGTCTGGCCTCTAGAGAAAATCGTCAACCAACTTAAAACCGGAAAACCTTTCCCAGCGCAAGTTGTTGCGATCACAATTGACGATGCCTATCGCTCAATCTACACCCACGCGTATCCGCGACTTAAAAAACGTAACTGGCCATTCACTGTGTTCGTCTCAACCGATGTGATCGATAAAAAGATGCCTGCCTTTATGAGCTGGGATCAGATGCGAGAGATGCAACAGCATGGCGCTACGTTTGCTAATCACTCAAGCTATCATGACTCGCTGATTGAGCAAAAAGAGAAGGAGTCATTTGAGGCGTGGCGACAACGTATTTTCAGCGATTTAACGGCCGCGCAAAAACGACTGCGAACAGAACTAGGAGTTGCGCCACCACTCTTCGCCTATCCATACGGAGAATACAACATAGCGCTGCAACAGATCATAAAAAATTTAGGTTGGATCGCTGTTGGGCAGCAGTCGGGGGTGATGAGCCAATATGCTGACCCGCTAGCGCTACCCCGTTACCCAATGGCAGAACGATTCGCTGCACTGAAACCATTTAAAACTAAAGTGGCGAGCCTGCCCTTGCCCGTGATCAACGCATCACCCGCTGACCCTATGCTCGGCCAACAGAACCCGCCTCACTTGCATATCACACTAGAGAAAAGTGATGATATTCAGCTCGACCAACTCAATTGCTTTGCCAGCAATCAAGGCAATGCAAAGATAACTTGGACCGATAAAGAACGCGGACAGTTCACCGTTGAGGCTCATAAGTCCTTTAAAAGTAGGCGTAACCGTTACAACTGTACTGCGCCATCAAAAAGTACCGGCCGTTATTACTGGTATAGCCACCTGTGGATTCAACCATAACTTAACTATCGATATTTAAAGTCACATCGCTCAGTGTATTCAGCCGATTACTGCGAATCATCTTTTTGATCTCTTCCACGTACGCTTCGCCCCGCTCAGAATAGCGCACTAACCCATCCGCAAGCTTTAATGGGCTAAGTACCCGCTGATTATTGCGCATCTCTTCACGCATCTCACGCAACGCCTCGTAGGCGTGGCCACTATTAATGTTATTCATGTACGACTGTACTGATGCGCGCAATGTCGGGAAGATGCGCACCGAATGACGCTTACCCTCAGCACGCGCTTCAGGAATCAGCCCTTCGCCCTCTTTATAGGTCCATTCACCAAAGAGGTTTTTGGCTTCACGTGCAAAACGCGAGCTGCCCCAAGCGCTCTCATTGGCCGCTTGCGCTAACACTAGCGCTGCAGGTACTTCATCAAGTCGGCGCGCTAGCTCGGCTCGGACTGCCTCATCCTCAATGTCACCTTTAACCCGGTAATGGATGAGTTGCTCTTCAAGCCAGAGACGCTTTTCACTCCCTTTAGCCGGCAGCACATCCCGTGCAAAAAGCGCCAGCATAAAACGGCGTTGCTCATTCAGCGCTCTGTTTTCAGCCAACACCATCGGCAACAACGAGCGAAAAAAGAGCGATTTTTTGAGTTTAACGTTGGTCACCTCGCCGAGATCTTTAGGCAGAGGGTCCACCATCACCGGAGGCACTTCGGAGTCAACCGCTAATGGCCAATGATAATCCAGTTTATTGAATGTGTTCTCCAGCACCTGAGCATCTGCGGCGTTAATCGGCGCAAGTGTTAACTCCCATTCTGGCAATGCGTGCTCTCGCGTTAAATTCCACCCGATATAAGCCATCATCCCCAGCACTGGCAGTAACAGTGCAATCATCGCTGCTCTCTTCAACTTCATCGCTTTTACGCTACCCATTTTCTTGCATTCCTAAACATCCTTAACCAAGGGCTCGCTTCAGCCCATTCATCCGGGTGCCATGAATGTTGCACCGCTCTAAATACTCGTTCGGGGTGTGGCATCATAATGGTGAAGCGCCCATCTGTGGTTGTCACACCAGTCAATCCACCCGCCGACCCATTGGGGTTAGCGGGGTAATGTTCAGTCGGTACACCACGATTATCCACAAAACGTAATGCTGAAGTCGCCATCTTCTCAAGCGCTGCAAGGCTCTGCCCCGCACGGAATTCAACACGTCCTTCACCATGCGCAACAGTAATGGGCATACGTGAACCGGCCATTTCCTCAAGGAAAAGCGAGGGTGACGGCATCACTTCAACCAATGAAAAACGTGCCTCAAACTGCTCTGAGTGATTGCGCTCAAAACGAGGCCACATCTCGGCACCGGGAATCAGTGTGTGGAGATGAGCCATCATCTGGCAACCATTACAGACGCCTAAGCCAAAGCTATCACTGCGTTCGAAAAAAGCACTGAACTCATCCCGGGCGCGGCTGTTGTGCAAGATGGAACTCGCCCACCCCATGCCGGCACCCAGCACATCACCAAATGAAAAGCCGCCGCACGCAACCAGCCCACGAAAATCACGTAGCGCTATGCGCCCAGCAAGAATGTCACTCATGTGAACATCGACAGCCGTAAACCCAGCGCGATCAAACGCTGCCGCCATCTCAACATGGCCGTTCACACCCTGCTCACGCAGCACTGCGATACGCGGGCGTTGCTGATTAAAGTAAGGTGCGGTCACGTCCTCATTAAGGTCAAAACTCAAGTGGATGTTTAGCCCCGGGTCTTCTGTATCCAAAATCGAGTCGTACGCTTGCTGCGCACAAGCGGCATTATCGCGCAGGCGCTGCATCTGCCATGATGTCTCAGACCAGATGCGCTGATAGGTAATACGCTTTTCTGCCAGCACTTCTTTTTGATTCAGCATCACCCTGATACCGTCATCGCGATTGAGCTTGCCTATAATATGGCAGCAAGCGCCCAAGCCTGCCGCCTTAAATGCGGCCACCACTTCATCGCAGGTATTACGGCGCACCTGAATCACAGCACCCAGCTCTTCATTAAAGAGCGCAGCCAATATCGCCTGCGGGCTGTTTTGATTGACGAGTGCATCAATCGTAATCGTGACACCCACGTGCCCAGCAAAAGCCATTTCGCACACCGTTGCAAACAGGCCGCCATCGGAACGGTCATGATAGGCGAGCAGTTTTCCATCGCGATTGAGCTGCTGCAATGTATTAAAAAAAGCTTTAAATTGCGCGGCATCATCAAGGTCAGGGGTTGTGCGTCCGGTCTGTTGGTAGACTTGTGCCAGCGCAGAAGCGCCAATGCGATTTTGACCACAACCCAAGTCTATCAGTAGTAGATCCGTCTCCCCTTTGTCACTGCGCAACTCTGGTGTCAGCGTGTTGCGGCAGTCCTGCACGGGTGAAAAGGCACTGATGATTAGCGACAGCGGCGAGCTCATTTCACGCGTTTCACCCGCTTCTTCCCACACCGTTTTCATCGATAGTGAATCTTTACCAACGGGAATGGCAATGCCCAGTTCGGGGCAGAGCGCCATGCCAACAGCCTTCACGGTCTCGTAAAGTGCCGCATCCTCACCTGGCATACCCGTTGCAGCCATCCAGTTAGCGGAGAGTTTGATATCGCTCAGATTTGCAATATCAGCGGCGGCGATATTGGTCAGCGCTTCACCAATCGCTAACCGACCTGAAGCCGCTGGGTTCAGCAGCGCTACGGGGGTGCGTTCACCCATCGACATCGCCTCACCGTGATAGTGCTCATAATCAGCCAACGTCACGGCGACATCGGCAACAGGGATCTGCCACGGGCCCACCATCTGATCTCGCGCTACCATGCCGGTCACACTGCGATCACCAATGGTGATCAAAAATGTTTTATCCGCCACTGCGGGGAGCTGCAACACACGCTTGGCGGCATCATCCAATCTGATTTCACGATCATCAAACTCATCAACCTCCAGCGGCTGGCGTGTCACGTCGCGCAACATCTTTGGGGGTTTTCCAAACAGCAGATCCATCGGAATATCAACCGGGCGATTATCAAAGTGGCGGTCAGCTAGCGTTAACTCACGTGCCGCGGTGACCTCGCCTACCACGGCAAAAGGGCAACGTTCACGTTCGCAGCGTTGCCGAAACTCGTCCAAGCGATCGGGTGAGACGCCAAGCACATAGCGTTCCTGGGACTCATTACACCAGATCTGCACTGGCGACATCCCCGGCTCATCATTCGGCACAGCGCGAAGCTCAAAGGTAGCACCGCGCTCGCTGTCGTTAACCAGTTCTGGCAACGCATTGGAGATGCCGCCAGCGCCCACGTCATGCAGCGAGACAATAGGATTGGCGTCTCCGAGCTGCCAGCAGCGATCAATCACCTCCTGACAACGACGCTCCATTTCAGGGTTACCCCGCTGCACCGAAGCAAAATCGAGCGCCTCACTGCTGTCGCCACTGGCCACCGATGAGGCCGCCCCACCGCCGAGGCCAATCAACATTGCCGGGCCACCGAGCACAATCAGTTGTGTCTTTGGCGGCATATTGTTCTTTTCGATGTGTTGCTCGCGAATAGCCCCCAGCCCCCCAGCAATCATGATCGGCTTATGGTAACCATGCAGCTGGCGGCTACCGTTGCCCACTACCCACGCCTCATAGGTTCGAAAGTAGCCACTTAGATTGGGGCGGCCAAATTCATTGTTAAATGCCGCACCACCAATCGGC
>JALSHQ010000007.1 GCA_026982145.1 Gammaproteobacteria bacterium
TTTGAGCTACATGGCCACCTCGGCGCAGGTGCTTATATCTGCGGTGAAGAGACGGCACTACTTGAGTCGCTGGAAGGTAAAAAAGGGCAGCCACGATTCAAGCCCCCATTCCCAGCAAATTTTGGGTTGTATGGCCGCCCAACCACGATCAATAACACTGAAACTTTAGCATCCGTGCCTGCCATCATGCGCAATGGTGGTGAGTGGTTTCTAAATCTTGGTAAGCCGAACAACGGCGGGGTTAAGCTCTTTTCAGTATCGGGGCACGTGAACAATCCCGGTAATTTTGAAATCCCTATGGGCACCCCTTTTAAAGACCTGCTTGAATTGGCGGGAGGGGTTCGCGATGGACATCAACTTAAGGCTGTGATTCCGGGTGGTTCATCAATGCCGGTCATGCCTGCGGATGTCATTATGGAATGCACCATGGATTACGATTCGCTGTCAAAAGCGGGCAGTGGCTTAGGTTCAGGTGCTGTGATCGTGATGGACGAGACCACCTGCATGGTTAAGGCGCTGCTGCGGATTTCGCGCTTCTATTACGCCGAGTCATGTGGCCAATGTACACCATGCCGTGAAGGGACCGGTTGGTTATGGCGCATCATTCAGCGCATCGAAAATGGCGAAGGGCAGCAGGGAGACTTGGAGCGTTTGGTGCAGACGGCCAACCGGATTGAGGGGCGCACCATCTGTGCCTTTGGTGACGCAGCAGCATGGCCTGTAACCAGCTTTATAGAACGCTACCGTGAAGAATTCGAATACCACATTGAACATAAACGCTGCATGGTGGGTGCCGGCGCTCAACCGAGCAATAAGTCGGAGGTGGCCGCATGAGTGCAGCACCAGAGACATTAGAAGATATCTCAGTCAGCATTGAGATCAATGGCCAAACTGTAAACGCGCGCCGTGGTGACATGTTGATTGAAGCTGCGGACGATGCTGGCATCTCAATCCCGCGTTTCTGTTACCACAAAAAGCTTTCAATCGCTGCAAGCTGTCGTATGTGTCTGGTTGAAGTCGATAAGGTACCTAAGCCGCTACCTGCATGTGCAACACCTGTTACTGAAGGGATGAAGGTTTTTACCAACTCCCATAAAGCGATTGAGGCGCAACAGGGGGTGATGGAGTTTCTCTTGGTTAACCACCCTCTGGATTGCCCGATCTGTGATCAAGGGGGCGAATGCGAATTGCAGGAGCTCTCCATCGGTTACGGTGGCACTCACTCAGGCTTTAGTGAAGAGAAACGTGTTGTGGGTGATAAGGACATCGGCTCACTGATTTCGACCGAAATGACCCGCTGCATCCACTGCACACGCTGCGTTCGTTTTGGTGATGAAATTGCAGGTGTACGTGAGCTGGGCGCTGTGGGGCGTGGTGAAAGCCTATCGATCGGCACTTATATTCAGAAGTCACTAAAGTCTGAGATGTCGGGTAATGTCATTGATCTTTGCCCTGTCGGCGCGCTCACTTCTAAGCCGTTTCGCTACACCGCACGCGCGTGGGAGATGACGGAACTGCCTTCGATTGCAGCGCACGACTGTGCCGGCTCTGCGACCAACATTAAGGTGCGCCGTGATCAAGTCATGCGAGTTGATCCGCGTGAAAATGGAAGCATTAATGAAGTGTGGCTTTCAGATCGTGACCGTTTTAGCTATGAAGCGTTAAATAGCGAAGCGCGCCTAACAGTACCGATGATAAAGCAGGACGGCTACTGGCAAGAGACCGACTGGTCGACTGCACTTGAGGCTGCGGTTCAAGGAATTCAGGCGGCATCTGCTGGTAAAATTGGCGCGCTGCTCTCGCCAAATTCTACCCTCGAAGAGAGTTATCTGCTGCAAAAACTGGTGCGCGGGTTGGGAAGTTCCAACATCGATCATCGCTTGCGCCAAATTGATTTTTCTACTGAAAAAAATGATCCGCTATTACCATGGCTAGGCGAAGCGATTGAGTCGCTTGATAATACCAGTGCAGCATTGTTGATTGGCTCATATTTACGGAAAGAGCAACCGATTATCAACCACCGCCTGCGCACGGCGACTCGCAGCGGTGCCAGCGTAATGGTGGTGAATTCAGTGGATTATGAATTTAACTATTCATTAAAAGAACGCATTATCGAATCACCTGCAGGCATGGAGCATGCGCTGGCCGCAATTGCAAAGGCAGCCATTGCGCTGTCCGGAAAAGCAGCCCCAGATGGATTGACGGCGCTGCTTGAGTCGGTCACTGCAGAGGCGGCACACAAAAGCATTGCAGAGACATTGAGTGCCGGCAAGCAGAGTACGGTGCTGCTTGGTACGCTTTCAACAATGCACCCTGCATATTCAACCCTGCGTGCGCTCGCCACAGTCATTGCTGAGCACACTGGTTCATCACTGGGCTACTTATCCGCCGGTGCCAATAGCACCGGTGCCGTGATTGCCGGTGCGCAACCCCATCGTGGTGTCGCTGCAGCAGCACACTCAACCACTGGCTTGAATGCTGTTGAGATGATGGCACAGCCACAACAGGCCTATATTTTACATGGCGTTGAAGCCGAGTTGGATTGCGCCAACAGTGCTACAGCCGTTGCTGCGTTGAGCAGCAGTTTTGTTGTCTCGATGACCCCATTCGTAAGCGATGAAATGAAGGCCTACGCCGATGTGTTGCTGCCCGTAAGCGCACACTCCGAAACATCTGGGACTTTCGTAAACATTGAAGGTAAATGGCAGAGCTTCGCCGGCTCGGTATCGCCAAAAGGTGAAGCGCGCCCTGCATGGAAGGTGTTGCGTGTGTTGGGCAATCTTTTCAAGCAGCCTGGTTTTGACTACATCTCATCTGAAGAAGTGCGTGATGAAGTTGCTGCAGCCGCCGTATCGCTCAAACCATCGAACGAAATGGTGTGGCGCTGCCCTGAAAAATTATCAGCGCAAGAGAGTGGGGTGACTCGCATTGCGGATCTGCCAGCTTACTTGGCCGATAACGTGGTCAGGCGTGCGGCCTCACTGCAGTCCGCTGATGAGCGTTCAACCGCAACGGCTTATCTCTCAGCAGAAACGGCTGCGAATAACGGGCTGCAAGATGCTACAGCAGTGAGCATTACTCAAGCTGGGGTGACGATAGCTTTACCACTCTCGATTAATGAGCGCGTTGCAAAAGGGTGTCTGCTGTTGGCAACAGGGCTGGGTGAGACTGCTGGCATGGATCTGGGGAATACAACAATCGATTTGGCACAAGCCGAACTCGACAAGGTAGGGAGCTGAGTAGAGCCATATGATTGAGCTACTACTATCAATCTGGAATCTGGTGCCTGAAGCACTACAGACACTGTTGATTATTATTTTGAAGATCGTCGTGATTGCGGTGCCAATCATGTTAACGGTTGCCTATATCACCTTAGCGGAACGCAAGGTCATCGGTTATATCCAAGTGCGTATCGGCCCTAATCGGGTGGGGCCACGAGGTCTACTGCAGCCGATTGCGGATGGCCTAAAGCTGGTGATGAAAGAGATCCTCATTCCCACCAATGCCAATCGCTTTCTCTTTGTCATTGCACCGCTACTCGCACTTGCCCCAGCATTGGCTTGCTGGGCAGTCATCCCCTTTGCCGATGGCTGGGTACTAGCAGATATTGATGCCGGGCTGCTCTATGTATTAGCACTTAGCTCGATGGGGGTTTACGGTTTAATCATAGCCGGTTGGGCCTCTAATTCTAAATACGCATTCTTGGGGTCGATTCGCTCAGCGGCGCAGATGGTCTCTTATGAAATTGCGATGGGCTTTGCGCTCGTCGGTGTACTGATGGCCGCAGGCAGCATGAATCTGAGCACGATTGTTGAGTCACAATCAGGTAGCTTCCTGCACTGGTTCTGGCTACCACTATTTCCACTCTTCTTGGTCTATTTTATTGCGGGCTTAGCAGAGACTAACCGTGCGCCCTTTGATGTTGCTGAAGGCGAGTCTGAAATTGTTGCCGGCTTTCATGTTGAGTATTCAGGGATGGCATTTGCGCTATTCTTCTTAGCTGAATATGCGAATATGATCCTGATCTCTATTCTGACCGCCATTATGTTTATGGGTGGCTGGCTCTCACCGTTTCAAGGGATTCCGCTGCTGGAAGACCTCTTCTCATTCGTTCCTGGCATTGTTTGGATATTGCTAAAGACCTCCTTTCTACTACTTCTGTTTTTATGGTTTCGCGCGACGTTTCCACGCTATCGTTACGATCAGGTAATGCGTTTAGGCTGGAAGGTTTTTATCCCGATCACTATCGCTTGGATTCTAGTGGTGGGTGTAGGCGTGATGGCTGAAATCGGACCATGGTTTGATTAAGGATAGTGATGCGATGAGTAAGGTCCAATATTATTTAAAAAGTTTTCTGCTGTGGGAGCTGCTCCTTGGGCTAAAGCTGACGGGCAAGTATTTCTTTAAAACGAAGATTACCGTTCAGTACCCAGAAGAGAAGACACCACAATCAAACCGTTTTAGAGGGCTGCATGCGCTGCGTCGCTACCCTAATGGTGAAGAACGCTGCATTGCTTGCAAACTATGTGAAGCGGTTTGTCCTGCACTGGCGATCACGATTGACGCCGAGCCGCGTGAAGATGGTTCGCGTCGTACCACCCGTTATGATATAGACCTTTTTAAATGTATTTACTGTGGGTTTTGTGAAGAGGCCTGCCCGGTGGATGCGATTGTTGAGACCCGTGTTTTTGAATACACCTTTGAAACACGTGATGAGAGTGTCATGACAAAAGAGAAGCTATTGGCGCATGGCGATATGCATGAGAAGCAGATTGCTGCTGACCGTGCACAAGATGCTAAATTCCGTTAACAGAATGGCAGAATGATGAGTATAGAGCCGATCCTATTTTATATTTTTTCGACAATCCTAGTGCTGGCATCAGCAGCTGTTGTGACTGTTCGCAATCCCGTTTATGCGGCGCTCTGCCTAGTATTAGCTTTTTTTACCTGTGCTGCCGTATGGCTTTTACTTGAGGCTGAATTCCTCGCACTGGTGCTGATTTTGGTTTACGTCGGCGCGGTAATGGTGCTGTTTCTATTCGTCATCATGATGCTTGATATCAATTTGGTACGGGCTAAAGAAGGTTTTATCAAATACCTACCTGCAGGAGGCTTTGTTGCATTCCTGATTCTAATAGAGATGGCAGTGGTGCTTGGCCCTGAGAACTTTGGTATAGAGGTGACGGGTGAGCCGCTTAAGCATGCGGCAGATTACAGCAACACTAAAGAGTTGGGCGTTGCACTTTATACTCATTATGCATATCCATTTGAAATCGCAGGGGCACTATTACTATTAGCCATTGTGGCGGCCATTTCGCTCACCATGCGCCGCCGTCCTGACAGCAAATACCAAGACCCTGCAGAGCAGGTAGCCGTGAAACGTGAAGACCGCGTACGTCTGGTAAAAATGCCTTCGGAGAATAAGCAATGATTGAACTCTCTGATTTCCTGATTTTGGGTGCGATACTATTTTGTATCAGTCTGGCGGGCATCTTCCTTAATCGTAAAAACATTATCATTATTCTGATGGCGATTGAGTTGATGTTGTTAGCCGTCAATATGAACTTCGTTGCCTTCTCTCATTATCAGGGCAATATCGATGGTCAGATTTTCGTATTTTTTATACTCACGGTAGCTGCGGCAGAGGCCGCGATTGGCCTAGCGATTTTGATACTGTTATTCCGTACCAAGCGGACGATTAATGTCGATCGTCTTGATTCGTTGAAGCACTAAATATTTGGGATAGGAACTGAGCGGATGAAAGGTATTTACCTGATAATTGCATTGGCACCGATGATAGGTGCTGTCATTGCGGGCTTCTTCGGCCGTCGCATAGGGCGCACGGCTACACATCTTGTCACTACGGCAGGTGTCGCTATTTCATTCCTCTTCTCACTGGTGGTATTCAAGTACATTGTGCTTGATAGCAATCCGTCTTTTAATGGTGCGATATACACTTGGTTGGTCAGCGATGGCATTCGTTTTGAAATTGGCTTTTTGATCGATGAGTTGACCACACTGATGATGATGGTCGTCACCTTCGTTTCTCTGATGGTGCATATCTACACCGTCGGCTATATGAAAGATGACCCCGGTTACCAGCGCTTTTTCTGTTATATCTCGCTCTTTACCTTTTCGATGTTGATGTTGGTAATGTCTAATAACTTCCTGCAACTCTTTTTTGGTTGGGAAGCGGTTGGCCTTGTTTCCTATCTATTGATCGGCTTTTGGCATAAACGTGAAACAGCCATATATGCTAACTTAAAAGCGTTTCTCGTCAACCGCGTGGGAGATTTCGGTTTCTTGTTAGGCATCGCTGCTGTGGCCATGTATTTCAACAGCCTCGACTATGCGGATGTCTTCGCAGCAGCGCCGATGATGGCTGATGTAACGATTTCAATCATCCCGGGTCTTGACTGGTCCCTGCTCACGGTGATCTGTATTCTGCTCTTTATCGGCGCGATGGGTAAATCAGCACAGGTGCCACTGCATGTCTGGTTGCCAGACTCAATGGAAGGCCCAACACCGATTTCAGCACTGATTCATGCCGCGACAATGGTCACTGCGGGTATCTTCTTGGTTGCAAGAATGTCACCCATGTATGAGCTTTCAGAAGTGGCATTAAGCTTTGTCTTGATCATCGGTGCTGTTACGGCACTCGCGATGGGGCTGCTGGGGCTGGTGCAAAACGACATCAAACGCGTTGTGGCTTACTCGACCCTTTCTCAATTGGGTTATATGACGGTTGCACTGGGTGCCTCGGCCTACGCCGCAGGTGTTTTCCACCTGATGACACACGCATTCTTTAAAGCATTACTGTTTCTGGCAGCAGGCTCGGTCATCATTGCGATGCACCACCAGCAGGATATCCGCAAGATGGGCGGCTTGAAAAAATATCTCCCCATCACTTATTGGACTGCATTAATCGGCTCGCTCGCACTGATTGGCTTTCCCGGCACTTCTGGATTTTTCTCGAAAGATGCCATTATCGAAGCGGTACATGCATCTACGATTC
>JALSHQ010000008.1 GCA_026982145.1 Gammaproteobacteria bacterium
TGGACGCCAAATACCTGACTTGGCAGCGCGAAGTGATGGAAGAGCTCACAGCATCATGGGGATGGAACCGTGACTATATGGCGATGCTCGACACGCGTGCTGAGTGGAAAATTAATCGCGTGATTGAAGAGCGGCGCACGCTGGTGGATGCGCTCACGGAAGGGTACCAATGCCTGTCGAAATTTGCCCGCGAGCATGTGAAACTATCGATGATTAGCCAGCGAGACCTGCACATCCTCGGGCGCAAACTCTATGCCGCGTTTGAGCGCAAGGCGGGCAAAATTGAGATCATTAACCGTGGTGTCTCCGATGATGTGGTTGAGAGCCACCTGACCTTTCATCATGTAGGCGGTGATGGCGGCTGGATGCTCTTCCGCGGTAACGTCAATAGCGAAGAGGCGCGCAGTGCCAAGCCGTTAAAGCGCGCGAACAGCGTGGTAGAGCTCACCGCATGGTGCTTTTTTAATCAACTTGCAGACGATAGAACCGTGGTGGTGTTGTCGGGCAAAGAGGCACTGATCAATCTGAATGAGATTCGGTCGATTACCCGTGCATTTGACAATCTGTTCCCAGGTGCAAGGCTGGTGCCGAGCTCGATGGAAGATCTAACCAGCACCCCGCGCATGATTCGTGCGGCGCTGCTGGTGAATGTGGCGGATGAGACGATGGACCTACATGTGCGTGAAGGCAAGCACATGACCAGCAATCGCACCGACGCGCTGAGTTATGGCGGCATTTGCAATAACTTAGTTCACTCCTTTGATTTTGTTTTTCAGACCAGCTGGCAGGAGGTGCTAACGTTTCGTTATACGGGCGCCAAAGGGGTGTTAGATTGCCTGCAAGCCTGTTTTCAGTGGGCGCCCCGATCAAGCAATGTCGAGGTTCCCCCCATCAGAATTCAATGCGATGCGACGGGGCGAGCGATGGTGATTCAGAAGCGGGTTGAAGAGCTGTTTGAAGATGTGAGGCAGTGTTTTTATAGCAATGCTCATCCGGAGACGGTACGTTACCTGTTTTGCATTGGTCGTTCCTATTATCTATTGCAGCTTGAGAATGACGCTTTGGTTTACAGCCAGCACGACAGTTCCCCCGAACTGCTCAATAAGCTTGCTGAGCCTGTTGACCGTTTTACGCCATTGGTGGTGGATCGTTATGCGCTTAACAACACGTTGATGGCGATGGTCTATCGCCTCAATAAAGAGGGGATGATACAGGTTTTTTATCAGGTGGATGGCGGTGCCATTGATGTTTATATCGTTGACGAAAAAGGGTCGCTTTATCAACATCGCGCCGAAGGGCAGAACCCTGAAGTGTTGTTAAACCAGTATCGACGATTTTTTGATGCCATCACCTATCGTCAAAAAATCCAGCGTGGTGACGCCGTTACTGCTGAGGCGGGTGAAGAGACGAATCGCCCCAATATTCAATTTTTTCAGGTTGGACGAGGGCGCGATGGGCGCTTAGGCATACAGAGTAAGCGAGTGGAGAGCGACTTGGTCAGTGCTGGCTACTTTAACCTGCAGGTGATTGGTGAAGATGCGGGGGATGGTAAATCACTGTTTACCATCTATTGTGATGATGTTGAACTCACCTCTCTGGAGTTTGGTGACGGGCTTTTCAGTGAAGTTGCACGGCATGTGTTAGAGCAGCGTAAGAGCGGCCTGCTTTACCCTATTTATATTACTGATATTGATCTCCCTGCCACCTTGCTGGCGAAAGACCCGGCGCTGAATTTACAGACGATCAATTACCTAAACTACAAGCGCATCATTGAGGCGAAGCTCAACACTGAGTTGAAGGTGCTGGCCAGTCGTGAGCGCAGCGCCGGACAAGTCGCCTGAAGCAGGCTCAATTTTCTAGCAATTCCAGTTTCTGAATTCCCCGGCTAGCGTTTATACTCTCCCTTTTGCCGGGAACCACCATGCGTCAGCCATCAATCATTCGTAGCGGTATGCGAATAGCACTCTGCGCTATCTCGGCGCTACTCTTAACGGCCTGCGGACAGAAGGGTGACCTCTATCTGCCCGATGCCTCAACACTGCTTATCGTTATATTTTAAAATGGATCACTTTAGTTATCACAACGGAAAACTTCGCGCCGAAGAGGTGGAGCTTGCCACTATTGCAGCCGAGTACGGTACCCCCTGTTATGTCTATTCGCGCGCCACATTGGAGCGTCACTGGCGCGCTTTTGATGAGGTTTTTGCGGGTCACGACCACCTCATCTGCTATGCGGTCAAAGCGAACTCAAACCTTGCGGTACTAAACCTGTTTGCACGGCTGGGTTCTGGTTTTGATATTGTCTCGGTCGGTGAGTTGGAACGTGTGATTAAAGCGGGTGGTGACCCTAGCAAAGCAGTCTTTTCAGGTGTGGCCAAAACAGCGGCTGAGATGCGGCGTGCGTTAGAGGTCGGCATTCTCAGTTTTAATGTCGAATCTGAGGCAGAGCTGGAACGACTCAATGGCGTGGCCGCTGAGATGAATTTGCAAGCGCCGGTCTCCCTGCGGGTGAACCCCGATGTGGATGCGCAGACCCACCCCTATATCTCGACCGGCCTGAAAGAGAATAAATTCGGTATCGACATTGCACTTGCATCGGCAGCCTGCGCGCGTGCCAGGGCGATGCCGAATATCAACCTGATCGGCATCGATTGCCACATCGGTTCACAGTTGACTGACGTTGCACCGTTTACGGCAGCAGCAGACCGGCTGCTGTTACTGCTTAATCAGCTCAAAGCTGAAGGCATCGCGATTCACCACCTCGATCTTGGAGGGGGGCTCGGCATCGCCTATGGCGACGAAACGCCACCACCACCGGCCAGCTATGCCAAGGCGCTGCTCGACAAACTCGGCGGGCTCGGTTACAAAATCATTCTGGAGCCGGGGCGCGCCATTGCCGGTAACGCCGGGGTGATGTTGACGCAAGTTGAATATCTCAAAAGCAATGAACACAAAAATTTTGCGATTGTTGATGCGGGGATGAATGATCTATTGCGCCCGTCACTTTATGGCGCATGGCAGGCGATCATCCCGTTGCAGCAAGCGTCAACGGCTGAAGCGAAAATCTACGATGTGGTCGGCCCGGTCTGCGAAACCGGCGACTTCATCGGCAAAGCGCGCGAGCTTGCGCTTGAAGCGGGGGATCTCCTCGCAGTACGTTCATCCGGCGCATACGGTTTTTCGATGAGCTCAACCTATAACTCACGCCCGCGCTGTGCCGAGGTGATGGTCGATGGCGATAAGCACTATCTGATTCGACGCCGCGAGACCCTCGAAGAACTTTACCGCGGCGAGACTCTCTTGCCCGACTGATCACCATGCAGCGCATCCCCGAACCTGATTTGATGGATGATAAAGCGCAGGCACGTGCCTATGCTGAAGCCGACTTTACCGAGCCGCATGAAAATTTCATCACGCTGTTTAAGGGGCAGTGGCCGGGGCGAGCGATCAGCGGGCGAGTGCTCGACCTCGGTTGTGGCCCAGCCGATATCTCAATCCGTTTTGCGCGCGCGTTTCCCGACTGTACCGTTGAGGGGGTCGATGGTGCCGCTGAAATGTTGGCCTGTGGTGCCGGTGCAGTGGCGGCCGCTGGGATGTCGCATCGTATCGATTTAAGCCACTGTTATTTGCCGAGTGAAAGGCTGATGCAGCAGTCGTATGAAGCCGTAATCAGCAACAGTCTGCTGCACCATCTAATAGAACCGATGACACTGTGGCGGACAATCGCTGCCTGTACGAAAAGCGATGTTGCCTCAGGCACGCCGGTGTTTGTGATGGATCTGATGCGGCCGCAGAATCATAATGAGGCGAAGCACTTTGTCTCATCTTATGCGGGCGAAGAACCAGCGATATTACAGCATGATTTTTATCACTCACTGCTGGCGGCTTATACTGTTGATGAGGTGCGTGAACAATTGAATGCGGCGGGGTTACATGCGCTGAAGGTTGAGGCGGCCAGTGACCGCCACCTGATTGTGGCTGGGCTGCTATAGCACCTCGGCCAGCAGCTTTTCTACTCTGTTACGAATGTCATCGCGCGCGGCGCTAAACACTGCGGTGATCTCCTCCTCGTTCCCCGTCGCTTTAGCGGGGTCAGAGAGCGGCCAGTGAATGCGCGGCAGTTCACTCGGCACTATCGGGCAGTGCTCATCAGCATGGCCGCAGACGGTGACCAGCAGCGTGGTCTGCGCCAACATCTCAGGGGTGACTTTGGTTGACTCCTGACCTGAAATATCAACCCCTGCAGCCTTCATGATCGAAATCGCGCGAGGGTTTTTGCCGTGTGCCTCAATCCCTGCTGAGAGGATGACAGCACGATCACCGACGATCTGCTTAGCCCACCCCTCCGCAATTTGAGAGCGACAGGCATTGCCGGTGCAGAGGAAGAGGATGCAGGGTTTTTGTGCTGTCATGTGGAAGCCTTGGGTGAGTGTTTATTGAACGGGGCAATTATTTTAAGCCTTATTTAAAGTTTACCCTTTTATTTCTAATTGCAAAAAAGAGATATTGCTTCAGCGGTGGGTGATGTAAAAAGAGCAGCAGAGCTGGGGTATAGAAGGCCAAAAAAGATATGATTGTTAGTAAGCACATCGTGCATTAGCTAAGCTCGGAGTTGTGCCCAGAAAGAAGCTAACGTTTTCTTGAGCTTCTAAACCGCGCTGTCATCAAACCCATGCTGCCGCCACGCTTCATAAAGAAAAATCGCGACGGCATTGGAGAGATTGAGGCTGCGGCTGTCGGCCAGCATCGGAATCCGCAAAACTTGTTCCGCTGGCAATGTCGCTAGAAATTCAGCGGGCAGACCGCGGGATTCGGGGCCAAAGATCAGCGCGTCATCTGTCTGGTATTCAATCTCTGTGTGATTGCGTGACCCTTTGGTGGAGCAGGCGATGAGCCGCTTCGGCTGCACCTGCGTGATGAAACTGTCGAGATTGTCATATTCTTTAATCGATGCAAATTCGTGGTAGTCGAGCCCAGCGCGACGTAATCTTTTATCATCAAACTCAAATCCGCAGGGGTGAATGATGTGCAGCTGTGCCCCACTGTTGGCACAAAGGCGTATAATGTTGCCGGTGTTGGGGGGGATCTCCGGCTGGTAGAGTACGATGTGGAACATGGGCGGCAATATACCATAGCGCGATGAGCGATAGACGAGACAAAAGGGTAATGAGTTGAGTAACCAAAAAGAGATGTTGGCGATTGAGTTTTGCGGAATGAAGTTTGCGAGCCCACAGGTGTTGCTGTCGGGCTGTGTTGGATTTGGTGAGGAGTACACCCGTATCGAGGGGTTTTCGAATTGCGATGTGGGCGCGATCTGCCTGAAAGGGACGACGCTCGAAAATCGCCCCGGCAATGCGCCGCATCGGGTGTGGGAGACGCCGTCCGGCATGATCAATGCGATCGGCCTGCAAAATCCGGGTGCGCCCTATGTGGTGAATGAGATTCTACCGACGCTCGATTTCGGTGAGACCCGTTTTATCGCCAATGTCTGCGGCTCGACCGTTGAAGAATACATTGAAGTGACTCGCCTGTTTGATGATTCACCGATCGATGCGATTGAGATCAACATCTCTTGCCCGAATGTGAAAGAGGGCGGGGTGGCGTTTGGTAACAATCCTGAAATGTCGGCGCGGGTGGTGGAGGCGTGTCGCTCGGTCACCAACAAGCCGCTGATCACCAAGCTCTCGCCCAACCAGACTGACATTGCGGGCAATGCAAAACGTTGCATCGAGGCCGGCAGTGATGCCTTTGCGGTGATCAACACCCTGATGGGGATGGCGATCGATGTTGAGCAGCGCACGCCGATCATCGGTAACAACCAAGGCGGGCTGTCTGGGCCGGCGATCAAACCGGTGGCGCTGTTGAAGACGCATCAGGTTTATCAAGTCTGCAAACACCATAATATTCCGATCATAGGCCAAGGTGGCATTGCCACGGCTGAAGATGCGCTGGAGTTCATTATCGCCGGCGCTTCAGCTGTGGGCATCGGCACCGCGCTTTTTTATGACCCGCTGCTCTGCCCGAAGATTAATGCCGGGCTAGTGGCGTACATGGAGCGCCATGGGCTCAGTGAAATTTCGCAGCTGATCGGGACATTGAAGCTGAATTAGGGCATCAGAGGGCGAGTTAACAGTCATTTTGAGCGCATTCATCACGGCTTACATCAGATGACTCTATAATATAGCTTTAAAGGCATGGCGTTTAATGACCCTGTAGATGGTCGTGAATAATAGCTATGGCACGCGTTTAAGCCCATTTCCTCGCTAATTTGCTTAGAAACTTTAATTCCTTGCCCAAATCAGTATATGATGTCAGATTGCTCTATGTGTGCGGATGCATTACATATTTTACAAATAAAGGTTCTGAGGCTGAAGTGATGATGAAGGGGGTCAAAACACGGTTTGCGCTGTTGCTTCTGTTCGGCGCTGGTCTTTCGTCGCTTGTGCATGCTGATCAAACATTCACTGTGACCACGGTTGCGGATGAGGTTGATGAAGACTTGGCAGATCTGGCCTGCATTACCGTCTCGGGTCAATGCAGCTTGCGCGCAGCGATTCAGCAGTCCAACGCCATCGATGATGGCACGACAACGATAGAGCTCCCCATTGCCAACAACTACGCCCTGACGGTATTGGGCGATGGCGAAGATGGTGCGGCAACCGGTGATCTGGACATCCATAGCCGGATTATCATCAACGGCGCAGGTTCGGATCTGGTCGCCATTGACGGCCGGTTCGAAGATCGAATTTTTGATATTAAGCCCACGGCAAATTTGACATTAAATGACATCACTATCCGCAATGGTCACAATCAAGTGGACGTCGTGAATCAAGACCTAATTGAAATCACCGAAATTGGGCAGTTGGATGGCGGGGGAGGCATCAAAGTGGTAGATGGTGCGTTAACGCTGAATCGCGTCAATCTCTCTGATAATACTGCGGGTGGGGTAGGTGGGGGCATTGACAGCCGTTCCTCTATCGTGACGATTAATGCCAGCCTTATTAGTGATAACA
>JALSHQ010000009.1 GCA_026982145.1 Gammaproteobacteria bacterium
AATAAGGATGTTGGAGTCTCGGGTTTTGGCGACAGAGGCTTTGGTGCCGAGTTCGTATTTTTTGTGATCTTTACCCTTACTCATGCAGTAGATGTGCGGTTCGTGCAGGCTGTAGATTTTGTTTTTGTCGCCACGCTTTTGTTTCAATACGCGCTGGTAGAGATTAAATGTTTTTGGGTGTTTTTATTGTTGCGCCTCATTCATTTGACGCTCTATTTCTCGCAGTAATCGGCCTGCAATGGTCTTCAGCCGTTTCACCGCACGCCGCGCTTTTTTACGGTTGCTGGGGTGACTCGCAAAACGCGTGTGCTGCTTGAGGTGTTTGACTTCTTTTTCGTGCGTGCGCGGCAGGTGAAGGCTTTCTGCGCGGACCAGCTTGAGCAGCGGATGTTTGGGATTTAATTGATCCAGTAAACAGCATGCAAAAAATTCATTTGCTCCGGGTTTGGGCGTTTGTCTTGAATCATTCGCGTTATCTCTTTCGTCCAGTTTTATAGCCATTAGCACCGGTTTCTGGACGATATTTTTTTCTTTGTCTTTCAGTGACTTGTTTGTTTTTCAGGATCGACTATTTATACAGCACCCGCACATCATCCGCCACTTCGCGCAGGCGATGTAACAGCTCATCCGTCGGCCGTACCTTCCATTCATCGCTCAGCGTCATGCAGGCAGTGGCATCTTTACGACGATAATTAATCGACACCGGGCAGTGACCTTCTCGAAATGGCTGCAGTGCTTCACGCAATAAGCCGATGAAGCCATTACCCGCTCGCGGCTCCTCGATATCGATTTCTAGCCCACGCGCATGACGTGCACGCGCCTGATCAATATCATAGATCGCTTCAGCACTCATTCTGAAACCGCCGGAAAAATCAGATTCACTCACTTCACCGCTAATAATCACCAGCCGATCTTTGGTGAGTAGATCTCGGTAGCGACGATAGGCATCAGAAAAAGCAGCGACCTCAACCCTGCCGGTGCGGTCATCGAGCGTCACAAAAGCAATTTTCTCGCCACGACGATCATTGCGTGTATTAATCGCCGTAACCAGCCCCGCAACCGTCACCGTTTTATTTGGGCGCAGTTCTGCGATACGGCTGGAGATAAAGTGAGCGAGCTCTTTTTCATAACGGGTGATGGGGTGGCCAGTTAAATAGAGCCCGAGCGTCTCTTTCTCACCGAGCAGGCGCTGCTCTTCGCTCCACTCGGCCACCACTAAACGGGTGATGGCCTCATCCGGCTCGGCGGGTGTTGCCGGGCTTGAGGAGCCAAAAAGGTCATTCTGCCCAGCGGCCTGATCACGCGCATGCTGATCCGCCAGTTGCAGTGCACTGGGCAACAGCGCTATGGTACGTGCGCGATTTTTCTCTAGCGAATCCAGCGCACCGGAACGAATCAACGCCTCCATCACCCGTTTGTTGGCCTTGCGAAGATCGATACGACGGCACAGATCGAATAGGTCGCGATAGGAACCATTAGCCTTGCGCTCATCAATAATTCCTTCAAGTGCCGCTTCTCCAACGCCCTTGATCGCACCAAGGCCATACAATATTTTACGCTCACCACAAACGGTAAAGGAGAATGCACACTCATTGACATCCGGTGGCCGCACCGAGAGCTTCATCGAACGGCACTCTTCAATCAGCATCACAACCTTATCGGTGTTGTCGAGATCTGCCGATAACACTGCAGCCATAAAGGCGGCGGGATAATGCGCTTTGAGCCACGCGGTTTGATAAGCGATCAACGCATAGGCGGCGGAGTGAGACTTATTAAAGCCATAACCGGCAAACTTCTCCATCAAATCAAAGATGCCACCGGAGATTTCTTCATCGATCTCCCGTGCCGAGGCGCCCGCGACAAAAAACTCGCGCTGCTTAGCCATCTCTTCAGCTTTCTTTTTGCCCATCGCGCGGCGCAGCATGTCTGCCTGCCCAAGCGAATAGCCGGCCAACACCTGCGCAATCTGCATCACCTGCTCTTGATAAAGAATGACGCCATAGGTAGGGGCAAGAATCGGCTCGAGGTCGGGATGTGGGTACATCACGGGCGCTCGCCCATGTTTACGATCGATGAAATCATCCACCATGCCCGACTGCAATGGGCCAGGGCGGAAGAGCGCGACTAGGGCGATGATCTCGTCAAAACAGTGAGGTTGCAGGCGGTTAATCAGCTCTTTCATGCCTCGGGATTCGAGTTGAAATACAGCAGTGGTTTCACACCGTTTTAGCAACGCAAAGCTTGCAGGGTCCTCCATCGGGATGGCATCGATACGGACCTGTTCTGCTTTGGGCAGGCCAGCATTAATCGTCTTCAAAGCGTGGGCAATAATGGTGAGCGTGCGCAAACCGAGAAAATCGAACTTAACCAACCCCACCGCTTCCACATCATCCTTATCAAATTGGGTCACGGTGCTCTGCGACCCTTGCTCGCAATAGAGTGGGGTAAAGTCTGTTAACGCGGTAGGAGCGATCACCACGCCACCCGCATGTTTACCCGCATTTCGCGCCATCCCCTCTAGCGCGCGCCCCATGTCGATGAGATCTCGCACCTCTTCATCTTCTTGATAGCGCTGGTTTAGCAACTCTTCCTGCTCCAGTGCTTTTGCTAGCGTCATACCAATTTCAAAGGGAATCAATTTGGAGATTTGGTCGACAAAACCATACGGGTGCCCCATCACACGTCCCACATCGCGAATCACCGCTTTGGCCGCCATTGTGCCGTATGTGATGATCTGCGAAACGCGATCTCGCCCGTAGTTTTGTGCCACATATTCAATCACACGGTCACGTCCATCCATGCAGAAATCAACGTCAAAATCGGGCAGTGAGACACGTTCAGGATTCAGAAAACGTTCAAATAGCAGCTCAAAATGAATCGGGTCGAGATCGGTAATGCCGAGCACATAGGCGACCAAAGAGCCGGCACCTGAACCACGCCCCGGCCCGACTGGGACACCGTTATCTTTTCCCCATTGAATAAAGTCGGCAACAATCAAAAAGTAACCGGGAAAACCCATTTCGATGATGACATTAAGCTCATGATCAAGCCGTTCATCATAAGGTTTACGGATCGCTGAAAAGTCATCTGCTTCGATGTCGAACAGGAACGCTAAGCGTTTTTCCAGCCCTGCCTCTGCCTCTGCACGGAAGAAAGAGTCGGTGGTCATCCCTTCTGGCACCGGAAACTCAGGCAGTACATTTTTTCCCAGTGTTAATTCAAGATTGCAACGGCGTGCGATCTCAACACTGTTTTCAAGCGCTTCGGGAAGGTCAGCGAAGAGTTCGCACATCTCTTCAGGGGTGCGCAGGTACTGCTGTTCACTGTATAGCTTGGGGCGTCTCGGGTCGTCTAGGGTGCGCCCACCGTTAATGCAGACCCGCACTTCGTGTGCCTCAAAATCTTCAGCCTTTAGAAAGCAGACATCGTTGGTGGCCACCACAGGAACCGCCGCATCGACAGCTAATGCAACGGCAGCGTGAAGATAATCCTCTTCATTTTCTCGCCCTGTACGTTGCAGCTCGATATAGAAGCGGTCTTCAAACAGTTTGACCCAAGCATCCAGCAACTGCTTTGCATTCGCACCGTTACCCGCTAATAGAGCTTGACCAACATCACCGTTTCGCCCCCCGGAAAGTGCGATTAACCCCTCGCTTTCACCTTGCAGCCACTCCTGCTGAATCATCGGAATGCCGTTATGCTGCCCCTCAATATAACTGCGTGAGATCAGGCGGGTAAGATTCAAGTAGCCTTGATGATTTTGGCACAGCAGCAGCAGTTTTGTGGGCTGGTTAACGTCCGCAGGATTATGCACCCACAGATCAACGCCAATAATAGGCTTCACCCCGGCGGCAATCGCCGCCCGGTAAAATTTAACCATGGCAAAGAGATTACTTTGGTCGGTAACGGCCACTGCAGGCATACCCGCTTCGGCAACACTTTTGGCGAGCGACTTGATGCGAATGCAGCCGTCCACCAGTGAATAATCAGTGTGCAGGTGAAGGTGAACAAATGAAGGGGTCATAGCTCGCTATTCTAACGCAGGGGGCATGACCCTGCGAGATCGAATGGTAAATTAAAGGAGGTTATTGTTGGATAAAATCACGCTAATTGGGGCCGCTACAGAGCCGCCTCACCGGCGCGAAAGAGCGGCGGTGAACAGGGGAGACGCCATGTGCCTCCAGCGCTGCAAAGTGTGCTTTGGTGGGGTAGCCTTTATGTTGCGCAAAACCGTATTCAGGGTACTGCTCATCCAGCAATATTAATTCACGATCACGGGCGACTTTAGCCAAAATTGAAGCCGCGCCTATGGCGGGGATCAGCGCATCCCCTTTTACAATCGCTTCCACTGAGCAGTCTACTGTCGGACATTGGTTGCCATCGACCTGAACATGCGTCGGTGCAAGCGACAATCCTTCCACCGCGCGGCTCATCGCCAGCAGGCTCGCTTGCAAAATATTGATCTCATCGATCTCCTCAACCTCGGCGCGCCCGATTGCCCACGCCAGCGCATGCTGTTGAATCTCAAGTTCAAGTCGCTCACGTTTTTTTGCGGTCAATTTTTTGGAATCCGTCACGCCGTCAATCGGGTGCGCGGGATTGAGGATCACCGCAGCCGCAATCACCGCCCCTGCTAACGGGCCACGACCGGCTTCATCAACCCCTGCGACCATCTGAATAACACTCGACATACTCAGTGCTCACGTGTCGACAAGAACTGAATACCCGGCCAGCGCTCAATGGTCAAATCAAGGTTAACCCGCGTCGGCGCAATATAGGTGAGATCACCCCCACCATCGATGGCAAGGTTCGCCTCCGATTTACGCTTGAACTCATCAAGCATTTTTTCATCATCACACATCACCCAGCGGGCGGTGGCGACGGTGACAGCCTCAAAGATGCAGTCTACTTTATATTCACTTTTTAACCGCTCCGCCACAACATCAAACTGCAACACACCGACCGCGCCGAGGATCAAGTCATTATTGGTAAATGGCTTGAAGAGCTGAGTCGCCCCCTCTTCACTGAGCTGTTCCAGCCCCTTTAATAGCTGCTTACTTTTGAGCGGATCACGCAGACGTGCACGACGAAAAAGCTCCGGCGCAAAATGAGGAATACCGGTATATTTCAACGCTTCCCCCATCGTAAAAGTATCGCCAATTTGAATGGTGCCATGGTTATGCAGCCCGATAATATCCCCCGGGTAGGCCTCGTCAACATGGGAGCGATCCTGCGCCATGAAGGTGATCGCATTGGAGATCATCACCTGTTTTCCTAAACGCACATGGTAGATTTTTTTGCCCTTTTCATACACGCCAGAACAGATGCGCAGAAAGGCGACCCGGTCACGATGTTGCGGGTCCATATTCGCCTGAATCTTAAAAACAAAACCAGAGAATTTCTCTTCAGTTGGCTTAACTTCTCGTGTCTTTGCTGCACGCACTTGGGGGGGCGGAGCAAATTCAGCCAGCGCATCGAGCAGCTCTTTAAGGCCAAAATTATTGATCGCCGAACCGAAGTAGACCGGCGTGAGTTTTCCCTGCCGGAAAAGTTCGAGATCAAATTCATGGCTTGCACCGCGCACCAGCTCGATCTCTTCACGGAAGTCATCAATCAAATTGCCAAATAGTTCATCCAGACGGGGGTTATCCAACCCTTTGATCACCTCACCCTCGTTGATCTTGCCGCCATGGGTTGAGCTGAAAATATGGATCGTATCGCTATAGAGGTGAAACACCCCCTTGAATTGTTTACCCATGCCGATCGGCCAAGTCATCGGCGCGCACTGGATTTTAAGCACATCCTCAACCTCATCCATCAAATCGATCGGGTCTTTACCTTCACGATCCATTTTATTAATAAAAGTAAGGATCGGCGTATCACGCAGGCGACAGACTTCCATTAATTTAACGGTACGCTGCTCGACCCCCTTGGCAACGTCGATGATCATCAGCGCCGAATCGACCGCCGTCAGGGTGCGGTAGGTATCCTCCGAAAAATCCTCATGGCCCGGGGTATCGAGCAGGTTGATGATGTTGTCACCATATGGGAACTGCATCACCGACGAGGAGACCGAGATGCCGCGCTCCTGCTCCATCTTCATCCAGTCAGAGGTAGCGTGACGCGCCGCTTTGCGCCCCTTCACACTACCTGCCAGCTGAATCGCACCGCCAAAGAGCAGTAACTTTTCTGTCACCGTGGTCTTACCGGCATCCGGATGCGAGATGATGGCAAACGTTCTTCTGCGCCCTGTCTGGTCAGCGATACAGCCAGATGACATATGCGTGTTTCCTATAATTTATACATGGGGTTGTACAGTAAAGCGAACCTACCCCCTTGCCGAATTGACCGGAAATCTTTGGTTTCTGGGTGGTTTAGCTAAGGGCGCTGTAAAACGGGGTGCCATTATAGCCCAGATATGGGCGAGATTTAATCTAAAAGTGTGCTGTTGTACGGGAACTCATTATTTGAACAGCCCCCTCAGCGACCCCATAATACAAGCAAATTTCTCTGTTTAACGGTTGACAGGCTCAAACTTTCGGCTAAAAGCTAAAGCTTATTTCGCCATAATAACTCCGGCTCGCCATGGGGTAATCCCCCGCGATGACCGCCCCTTGCGAGTTGGCGGGGTTATATGTGGTTGGCTCTCTAGCATCTTCATCAAATAGATTTCTTACAGAAAAAGTGAAGTCCATATTAGGCAGCAGTTGGCGGCGCCTGAGCGTGAGGTCAACAATCGTGTAGTCTGAAATTTCAGCCCTTGGGTCACCCACCGCGCGCTTGCGGTCTGCTATCCATTTCGCCTGTGCCCCCAGAAACCAGAGCGGCTGAAAACTCCAGTTTACATTGGCATAAACTTGTTGTTGCGGGGCATTGGGCACATCGGCTCCGGTCATACCATCTTCAGCATTTTGAAAGGCGTAAAACCCTCTCAATTGTAATTTTGAATTAACATGCCAATTTCCTTCAAGTTCAAAACCACGCCCCTTT
>JALSHQ010000010.1 GCA_026982145.1 Gammaproteobacteria bacterium
GATCAAAACAACGGCTTTGCCATCGGCGCTTACGGCCTGTTTTTAGAGACAAGCGACGGAGGCGAAAATTGGCAAAAACGGTGGATCAGCGAAGCGGATGACTTCCACCTCAATCACATCACCTCGGCGGCAGATGGCACCCTCTACATCGCTGCCGAAAGTGGCGTGATTTATCGCTCCGATGATGGCGGCGACAGATGGATCAGCCTGACCACCCCCTACCACGGTTCTTTTTTCGGTTCGCTACCGCTGGCTGAAAACCGGCTATTTGTTTTCGGGCTGCGCGGCCATCTTTTCAGCTCAAATGATAAAGGCGAAAGCTGGCATAACATCGCCACCAGTACCATCGCCATGCTCACCAGTGCCCTGAAAACCGATGATAACCGTTGCATTATCGCCGGACTCAGTGGCGTACTACTGGTTGACGCTGGCTGTGATGGTAAAGCGCTACAGCTCATCCAGCGCCCCGACCGCAACGGCATCTCGGCGCTGCTCACCAGTGATAAGGGCGAGCTGGTGCTGATCGGCGAAGCGGGCATCACGAGATTCAAGCCGTGATGAGCGCTTTGACCAATACCCTTGAAAAGCTGCTCTTCAATCATCGCCGTGGGGTGATTGTGCTGTTTGTCATCATCACCACTGTGCTGCTCTACTGCGCCAGTCAACTGCGTGTTGATGCCGGCTTCACCAAGCTGTTGCCGATGCAGCACGAATACATGCAGACCTTTGGCGAACATCAGCAGGAGTTTGGTGGTGCCAATCGAATCCTGATCGCCTTGATGGTCAAAGAGGGGGATATCTTCAACAAGCCTTTTTTCGACCGCCTTGCCGCCATCACCGATGAGGTCTTTTTTATCCCCGGTGTCGACCGCACCCGCGTCACCTCGCTCTTCACCCCCAATGTCCGCTTTACCGAAGTGGTGGAGGACGGCATCGCTGGCGGCAATGTCATCCCCGCCGACTTTGAGGCCACGCCAGAGGGGCTGGCCAAGGTGCGGCAGAACATTCTCAAGGCGGGGATCGTCGGTCGTCTGGTGGCCAACGATTTCAGTGGTGCGTTGATCAGCGTGCAGTTGCAGGAGTTCAACCCTGAAACCGGCGAAGCGCTGGACTACATTGAAGTCGCCGAACTTTTGGAAGAACGCATTCGCGTTCAGTATGAGAGTCAGGATTTCAACCTCGAACTCAATGTTCATGTCATCGGTTTCGCTAAAGCGATCGGTGATATCGCTGATGGCGCGGCGCGGGTGATCCTCTTTTTTGCCCTCACCTTCGTCATCACCGCGCTGCTGGTCTTCGCCAATACCCGTTCTTTTCGCCTCACAGCGGCACTGCTGGGCAGTGCACTCATCGCGGTAGTCTGGCAACTGGGGCTACTTACGGCGATGGGTTATGGCATCGACCCGATGTCGGTGCTCATCCCCTTTCTGATCTTCGCCATCGCCATCAGCCACGGCGTGCAGATGGTCAATAACCATAACAACGAAGTCTTTCAGGGCGCGGATGCCGAAACCGCCGCCCGCACCTGTTTCAAGCGCTTGCTGATTCCCAGCACCATTGCGCTGGCCAGCGACACCATCGGTTTTATCACCATCTACCTGGTCGAGATCCGCGTTATTCAAGAGATGGCGATCACCGCCAGCGTCGGGGTGGCGGTGATTATCTTCATCAACCTATTGTTATTGCCAGTGCTACTTTCTTATATCGCTCCCAAAGCAGGCCACCGGGAAAAGCTAAGCCAGCGCGCCGAGAAGATGAATGCCGTCTGGGCGGTAGTAGCCAAAGCCGCCACCGCCAAACCCGCCGCCGGCATTATTTTCTTCTCCCTGTTTTTGCTACTGGTCGGCGCCTGGAAAGCGACCGACGTTAAAATTGGCGACCTGCAACGCGGCGTGCCGGAGCTGCGCGCCGAGTCGCGCTACAACGTTGACAGCGAAGTGATCAGCGATAAATTCTCCATCGGTGTCGATGTACTAACCGTGATTGTGGAAACGACCCCAGAAGGGTGCATCAATTACGACATCATGAGCGCCATCGACCACTTTCAATGGACCATGTTAAATGTGGAAGGGGTGCAGTCGGTGATCGCCATGCCGGGCATTGTGCGGGTGATCAACTCGGGCTGGAACGAAGGCAGTTTGAAGTGGCGCGTGTTGCCGCGTAACGAATCCTCCCTAGCGCAGTCGGTGGCCTATATTCCCACTAGCAGTGGCCTGCTCAATAACGATTGCAGCGTCATGCCGGTGATGATCTTTACCGGTGACCACAAAGCCACCACCATCACCACCATCGTCACCGCTATCAAGGCGTATCGAGATGCACACAATCGCGACGACCTCCAGTTCCGTCTTGCCACTGGCAATGTCGGCGTGATGGCTGCCACTAACGAAGAGATTGAGCGTGCCCAGTTCCCGATTCTGTTCTACCTGTTCAGCATCATTATCGCTTTGTGTTTAGTCACCTTTCGTTCCCTCACCACCACACTGTGCATCATGCTGCCTTTGGGGTTGGTCTCGCTGCTGGCCTACGCGCTGATGGCGATGCTCGACATCGGCCTCAAGGTTGCTACGCTGCCGGTGGTGGCGCTGGGGGTCGGCGTCGGG
The DNA here is from genome assembly GCA_026982145.1 of Gammaproteobacteria bacterium. Classification (GTDB taxonomy): domain Bacteria; phylum Pseudomonadota; class Gammaproteobacteria; order SZUA-140; family SZUA-140; genus SZUA-76. The sequence goes on from JALSHQ010000010.1 coordinate 2,604, forward strand.
GTGGACTACGGCATCTACATCTACAGCCGTCTGCGTGAATTTTTAAAAACCGAAAATTCGCTCTACGACGCCTACTTGATGACCCTGAGCCAGACCGGCAGCGGGGTACTCTTCACCGCCATCACACTCGCCATCGGCGTTGCCACCTGGATTTTTTCACCGCTGAAGTTTCAGGCCGACATGGGCATTCTGCTCACCTTCATGTTTTTAGTGAACATGCTCGGGGCGATCTTTCTGCTGCCGGCATTGGCCTATTGGTTTGAGCGCTTTCGTAAACCTAAAAAATCATCATGATTTGTACAAGGCCCGCCTAAGCAGGCTCCATCAGCAGTTGCAATTAATCTCTGTTTAGCGCTGATTATTTTTAAGGTGGACTGTTTTTAATATCATGCGCTGAATCGACGCTTCGCTGTTGATGGCGGGGATCTCTTCCAACGTAAACCACCTGACCTCATTTGATTCGTCCGATATCTCAGGGGCATCATCCAGTGCAGCTTCGAACAGGTAGCGAATATCAAAATGTGGGTGTGCGGCCTCTCGCTTGTTTGCCGGAATGGTGTGGATATCGATGTCAAAAATGGCATCGCTGACGGTGCGAAGCTCAGCAATGCCTGTCTCCTCCTGCGCTTCTCGCAGTGCGCTTTCTAATACGGTGGCATCATCTTCAACATGGCCGCCGGGCTGTAGCCAGCGGTTAAGTTTTTTATGGTGCAGCATGAGTGCATGGCAACAGGTGGGGTCGATGATCCAAGCGGAACTCGTTACATGGCCTACGGAGAGTGTTCTTTTATAAAAATCGCCGTAGCGCGCAACAAACGCTAGCATCGCCTGTTGGTGCGCGGCTTCAGTTTCATCAAAGGCGGCATGCGCCGCTATTGTTTTAAGGTGATGGGCTTGGTTCATCATACCGGGTTACTTCTCATGCACTAGTCATCCGTGAAATTTTGCGCGACAAAATCCCAGTTAACCAAATGCCAGAAGGCTTCAACATATTGCGGGCGTGCGTTGCGGTAGTCGATGTAATAAGCGTGTTCCCACACGTCACAGGTGAGCAGTGCGCGTTGTCCGGTTGTCATCGGAGTGGCGGCATTACTGGTGCTGGTGAGTGCGAGCGAGCCATCACTGTTTTTCACCAGCCAGCCCCAGCCTGAGCCGAAGGTGGTGATGGCCGTTTGGCTAAATTGAGCCTTGAACTCATCGAATGAGCCGAAGGTGCTGTTGATCGCGACGAGCAGTTCACCGCTGGGTTCTCCACCGCCGTTGGGGCTGAGGCAGTGCCAGTAGAAGGTGTGGTTCCAGATCTGTGCTGCATTATTGAAGATGCCGCCGGTGGCGGAGGTGATGATCTCTTCCAACGACTGTGATTCAAACTCGCTCCCTTTAATCAGGTTGTTGAGATTGGTGACATAGGTTTGGTGATGTTTACCGTAGTGATATTCAAGCGTTTCGGCTGAGATGTGGGGTTCGAGTGCCGTCATTGCATAGGGCAGTTCTGGAAGCGTGTGTGCCATGTTGTCAATCTCCTTTTGTTAACGGTTGGGGTGAGCTAACGCTAATCCTAAATGGCAGATAAATCAATCTGATTTGTTTGCCCTTTGCTCTGGTAAGATGCGGGCTATGGATGCCATTTCACTCACTATTTTTGCCAGCCGTATCAATGCCATTTGTGAGGAAATGGGGGCAGTGCTGCAGTGCACGGCGCTTTCACCCAATATCAAAGATCGGCTCGACTACTCCTGTGCGGTGTTTGACCCCAACGGCGAGCTGTGTGCGCAGGCGGCGCATATTCCAGTGCACCTTGGCAGCATGGCTTATGCGATGGCCGGAATTGTGACAACACAGGTGTGGCAGGCGGGTGACATGGTGGTGGTTAATGACCCTTATTTAGGGGGGACACACCTGCCGGATGTCACCTTGATTGCGCCGCTTTTCATTGATGATGAACTGGTGGGTTTTGTGGCCAACCGCGCCCACCATGCCGATATTGGTGCCACTACGCCGGGCTCGATGCCGATCTCAACGCGGCTCGACGAAGAGGGGGTGATTATTCCGCCAACGTTTATTGTGCGCGGTGGTGAGCTGAATGAATCGGTGCTCGCTGAGATTACACGCCAGAGTCGTAATAGCGTTCAATCCCATGGTGATTACTCCGCACAGTTGAGCGCCAACCGCTGTGGTGTCGAGCGGCTCAAAGCGCTGGTGGTGGGGATGGGCGTGGCGCCGTTTCGTGCGGCACTGGACGCACTCAATGATTACGCAGAGCGGTTGGCGTTGAGCACGCTGCGCCAAATCCCCGATGGCACTTACCGCTTTTACGATGTAATGGATGATGACGGCATGGGGCAGCGGGATATCCGCATCGAGCTATGCTTACAGGCAAAAGAGGGGCGGATGCTGCTCGATTTTTCAGGCACGGCTTCGCAGGTGAGGGGAAATATTAACTGCCCGTTATCGGTCGCGGCGGCCGCGGCGTTTTATCTTTTTCGCTGCTTGATGCCAGCACATACACCAGCATGCGCTGGCAGCTTTCGTCCCATCACATTGTCGATCCCCGAAGGGACATTACTAAATGCTGCTCGGCCCGCTGCTGTGGCCGCAGGCAATGTGGAAACCAGCACCCGCATTGTCGATGTGGTGATGGGTGCATTAGCGCAGGCGATACCGGATCAAATCCCCGCCGCCAGCCACGGCAGCATGAACAACATCGCCATGGGCGGCGTGGTGCAACATCACGGCGAGCCACAAGCGTGGGATTACTACGAGACCATTGGCGGCGGCATGGGGGCAAACGCCTTGAGTGATGGTGTTAGTGCAGTGCAGACCCACATGACCAATACGCGCAACACCCCCATTGAAAGCTTGGAGATGCACTACCCGTTGCGGTTGCGGTGCTATGCCATTCGTGACGGCTCGGGTGGGGCGGGTGCTCAGCGCGGCGGTGATGGCACCCTGCGTGAATATGAGTTTCTTGCCGATACCACCGTCACCCTATTAACCGAGCGCCGTTATCATGCCCCTTGGGGGGTGGCTGGCGGTGAAGCGGGCAGTGCAGGGGTCAACCGGTTTAATGGGGAAGTGATCGGTGCCAAACAGCAGTTAAAAGCAGTAGCAGGCGACCGGTTGCTGATTGAGACCCCGGGTGGTGGCGGTTGGGGCGAGGCTAAATAAGCGCTACTCGAATTCGGTTTGATAATGGTGCGTGATCTCTTCACCTGCTTTAATATTGCGCAGCGCCACCACCGTCAAATCATCGTAATAGGCGGCGTTGGGTTTCGATGAGTGGTTGATATACTTCATTTCGTTTTGCACCAGAAACCCCTGCTTGTCCGTAATCCATAAAACATAATCACCATTACGTTTTGTTTTGCGCCCTTCGACAGTGCCGATCAATGTCCCTTTTTTGATCTTCTGGGTGGCAAAAAGCCCTTTGCCATGAATGCGACTGCTTGAAACTTGGTACATGATGAATACCCATGTTGTGACGTGATATGTGCAGCCATTCTAGCAAAGCGATAAAGGGATGAGTAGTGAGCAGCGGTGCTGGAGTGATGCCTTGAGTTTTTAGCAGATCATGCGGTCTACTTTTTCAAACGCTTGCTCAAGCTGTGCCAGTGGCGTATAAAAATGGGGTGAGAAACGCACGCCGCCGCCACGTTGAGCACAGATCACACCTGCTGCCATGAGTTGTTGATAGAGCGTTTGTTGCTCAATCCCTTCGGCATGAAAAGTGACAATGCCACCGTAACGCCCAGTATCTGCTGGTGTGAGTAATGTTAATCTGGGGTGGTCATTAATGATGGCCATCATATGCTCACTGCGTTGCAGTAGTTGTGTCGCTATCGTTTCCACGCCGGTTTTCAGTATCAACCCGAGCGCTGCATTGAGGGCGTGAATGGCGAGCATGTTGGGGCTGCCACATTCGAAGCGGCGCGCGCTGTTGGCGACCGCCCATGTTTTTTGATCATAGTCGCCAATCGCCTCGACCATATGCCAGCCGTACTGGTGCAGTTTGAGTTGCTCGCGTAGCTCAGCGCGGCAGTAGAAGAGCGCCAGCCCTTCGGGGCCAAGCATCCATTTGTGACCATCGGCCATCACGAAGTCGGCCTCAATTGCCTGCGCATCAAACGGGATTGCGCCGAGGCTCTGAATCGCATCGACACAAAAATAGATGCCGTTGGCGCGGCAATGTTGGCCCAGCGGTGCAAGCTCCATCTTCAGGCCGCTGGCGTACTGGAGGGCGCTGATGGTGAGTAGGCGGGTGTTTTCATCCATCTGCTCAATGAGCGCCGCTTCTGGTGTGGGCGCAGAAGTGAGGTCTACTTCGCGTAGCTCAACCCCAAACTGCTTGAGTGATTCCCACACGAT
>JALSHQ010000011.1 GCA_026982145.1 Gammaproteobacteria bacterium
CGGGTGATATCAAAAACCCTCAGCGGCATATTGTTATCACGACATAACACAATTGCAGTCGCATCCATCACCATCAGTTTGCGATGCAACACTTCATCATAAGTAAGTTGGCTGTAACGCTCAGCATTCGGGTTTTTCATCGGGTCATCAGAGTAAATGCCATCGACCTTGGTTGCCTTCAGCACTGCATCTGCATTGACTTCAATACCACGCAAACTGGCCGCAGAGTCAGTGGTAAAAAATGGATTACCAGTGCCGGCAGCGAAGATCACTACACGCCCTTTTTCAAGGTGGCGAATCGCTTTGCGACGAATGTAATCCTCACAGATTTGATTAATTTTAACGGCTGACATCACCCGCGCATCAGCGCCATGATGCTCAAGAGCGTCCTGCATCGCCAGCGCATTAATCACCGTCGATAGCATCCCCATGTGGTCAGCCGTCACACGATCCATTCCACACGCGGCGAGGGTTGCGCCGCGAGAGATGTTCCCCCCCCCCACCACCATGGCAACCTGCACCCCTAGTTTCACTAACTCACTAACATCAGTAGCGATGCGGTTCACCACTTCTGGCTCAATGCCATGATCCTCGCTTCCCATCAGCGCTTCTCCACTCATTTTGAGCAAAATACGCTTGTAGATGGGCTTGCCGCTGTCAGTTGTTGATGTCACTAATTTTAGCTCCCTTTAACCTGTGCCATCACTTCCGCAGCAAAATCCTCTTCAACTTTCTCAATCCCTTCACCCACTTCAAGACGCTCAAAACGGATCACCTTAGCGCCATTTTTCTCCAGCAGCTGACCGACTGTGGTGTCTGGATCTTTAACAAAAGATTGCCCTTCAAGGGTAATTTCAGCGAGGTATTTACGAATCCGCCCCCCCACCATCTTCTCTACGATTTCTGGTGGCTTGCCACTTTCAGCCGCCTGCGCACTGAAGATCGCTTTCTCTTTATCGAGCACGTCGGCAGAGACGTCATCAGCAGAAACAGCCAGCGGCTTGCTGGCTGCAATGTGCATGGCCACATCTCTCGCGAGTGTCGCGTCACCACCTTCCAGCTCAACGATCACCCCGATACGAACACCGTGCAAGTAACCCCCTACGATGCCAACATCACTGTTGTAATTTGCAAAACGACGCACATTGATGTTTTCACCAATTTTAGCAATCAGCGCCAGACGAGTCTCATTCACGCTCGCCTCGCTCCCTACCATAGCACCCGCCAGCAGCGCTTCAATATCTGCAGGGCGTGAAGCAACAATAGTGTCGGCCACTTGATCTGCAAAGCCGGTAAAGCCATCGCCTTTAGCGACAAAATCAGTTTCGCTATTCACTTCAACGATTGCACCGCTTTTACCATCCTCACTGGTGCGAAACACAATAATCCCTTCAGCTGCGACACGACCCGCCTTTTTATCGGCTTTTGCCATGCCTGATTTGCGCATCATTTCGATCGCAGCATCAATGTCACCGCCAGTCTCAACCAGCATTTTTTTACACTCCATCATCCCAGAGCCGGTACGCTCGCGGAGCTCTTTAACCTGCGCAGCTGTAATTCCCATCGCTTAAAACCTCGTGTTCTCTATAATTCTCTAATATTTTGTTCAGATTTGAACGTAGCGCCGAGAGATCATCCCGGCGCTACCAACAGGCATCGCTTACGCAGTAGCCTCAGCAGGTGCCGCGGCATCATCACCCGCATCTTCTACTGTTTTTTTAGCAGGCTTAGTCTTAACCGTTGCCGTCTTAGCGGCACGCTTAGGTGCTTTTTCCGCAGGCGCTCCAGTGTCATCAACCTCAACCAGATCATCATCTGCACCGGCAGCCACTTGGCCACTTGATGCACGCCCTTCTAGCGCCGCATCTGCTGCAGCCTGAAGGTAGAGGCCAATAGAACGGATCGCATCATCGTTGCCCGGGATGATGTAATCAAGCCCACCCGGGTTGTTGTTGGTATCCACAATGCCGACCACTGGAATACCCAGCTTCTTCGCTTCGCTCACGGCAATCTTTTCATAACCAACATCAATGATAAAAATTGCGTCTGGCAAACCGCCCATATCTTTAATGCCACCGAGGTCACGTTCTAGCTTATCCATTTCACGGGTCAACCCAAGCGCTTCTTTTTTGTTAATACGCTCATGCTTGCCTTCAGCGAACATCGCTTCAAGCTCTTTCAAGCGCTTGATTGACTGCCGAACAGTCTTAAAGTTTGTGAGCATACCGCCCATCCAGCGCTGGTTAACATAAGGCATACCACAGCGCAGTGCCTGCTCTTTAACCACGTCGCGAGCGGCACGTTTGGTGCCCACAAAAAGAATTTTTCCGCGATTTGAGGCCAGTTTGCCGACAAAGTTCATCGCATCATTAAACAGTGGCAAGGTTTTTTCGAGGTTGATGATGTGGATTTTGCTGCGCGCGCCAAAGATGAACGGCGCCATCTTGGGGTTCCAGTAACGGGTTTGGTGACCAAAATGGACACCTGCTTCCAGCATATTGCGCATGGAAATATTTGGCATTTAATCTTCTCCTGTTATGGGTTAGGCCTCCACACACCCCATGCGTCAACCTGACAAGCAGGCACCCAGACACATGTGACGGTATATGTGAGTATTTTAGTAATGTATTTGCAGAAACCCCTCAGCCATTGCCCCCTGACTTTCACCTCAACTCGACAGTTGTGGTCAGCGCACATAAGGCTTCGAAGTTTAAAACCTGCGCGCGCTTTATACCACAAAAGACAAAATACTACAATAAACAAGGACATCCGAACAGGCTTGAGCGTGCGAGTTGTCCTCCACCGAGGATTCAGGATAGTATTCTAAGCAACTCAATCTTAAGCAAAAAACGCCGATAATCGTGGGAATGCCTACTATTTTTGAAGTTTTGACTATTTTAGCCAGCAGGTAACCATGACCGTCCAGATCAAAACCGCAGAAGAGATCAAGAAAATGCGCATCGCGGGGAAACTCGCAGCCGAAGTGCTTGAAATGATCGCCCCTTATGTCCAGCCTGGCATCACCACCGACGCGCTCAATCTGCGTTGTCACGATTTTATTGTTAACGAGCAGCAGGCGATTCCTGCCCCACTCAATTACCACGGTTTCCCGAAATCGATCTGCACTTCGGTCAACCACGTCGTCTGCCACGGGATCCCTAACAACAAGCCGTTAAAAGAAGGTGATATCGTCAATATCGACATCACGGTCATCAAAGAGGACTATCATGGCGATACCAGCCAGATGTTTTTTGTTGGTGAAGTTTCAGAAAAAGCGAAGCGCATCGTGCGCATCAGCAAAGAGTGCTTGCTTAAAGGGATTGAACTCGTCAAGCCGGGCGCTCACTTGGGTGACATCGGTTTCGCCATCCAACACCATGCTGAAATCAATAAATGCACCATCGTGCGTGAATATTGTGGGCACGGCATTGGGCGCGGCTTTCATGAACAGCCACAAGTGCTGCACTACGGCAAACGCGGCGCAGGCATGCCGCTGGAGAGCGGCATGACTTTCACCATAGAACCGATGGTTAATGTTGGCAAGCGTCACGTGAAATTATTAGATGATGGGTGGACGGTGATCACCAAAGACCGTAGCCTCACCGCACAGTGGGAACACACCATCCTTGTCACTGATAATGGCTTCGAAGTGCTAACCCAGCGCAGTGACGAAAACTTTTAAACACTGCGTCCATTCATTTCCCTTCATAATTTCAAGAGTAAACCCACCTCGTGTTATCAGCCCAAATCGCCAGCATTGACCAAGCCTTCAGCACCCCGATTGATCTGCAGCGCAATTGCCGTGCCGCCACCAAAGAGGTGATTGAAACACTGCGGGAACACCTCAATAGCGACACACCCATCGCCACACTGATACACGAACGCGCCAACTTCATAGACCACCTGTTGCAACATGCATGGCAGCATTTTATGCCCAAGGATGAAGGAGACCATAAAATCGCGCTGATTGCCGTTGGCGGATACGGCCGGGGCGAGCTGCACCCTTACTCTGATGTTGATGTTCTCATATTACTGACATATGAAAATCACAGCTATTACCAAGAGGCTTTGAGTGCGCTCATCACCTTTCTGTGGGACATCGGCCTTGATATTGGCCATAGCACCCGCACCATTGACGAGTGTGTTGATGAAGCGCGCCGTGACATCACCGTGATCACCAATCTTATTGAAGCGCGCCACTTGGCAGGCTCAGAGGCGCTGCTGGCAACATTACAGCAGCGTATCCAACCGGAGGAGATCTGGTCGAGTGCAGCGTTTTTCAAAGCGAAAGAAAAAGAGCAGCTTGAACGCCACCTAAAGTTCCACGACACCACCTACAATCTTGAGCCCAACGTCAAAGAAGGCCCCGGTGGCCTTAGAGATCTACAGATGATCGCCTGGGTAACACGCCGTTATTTCAAATCCGAATCACTCGAAGCACTCGTCGCCAGAAATTTTCTTACTCGTAGCGAGTACAACGCCTTAATTGAAGCGCGTGATTTCCTATGGCGAGTGCGCTTTGTGCTGCATCTCAACACGAAACGCAGCGAAGACCGTCTACTGTTCGACCACCAACTGAATCTGGCTCAGGTGCTGGGCTATCAATGTGAAAGTAACAAACTCGCGATTGAAGCGTTCATGAAAGACTATTATGTTCACATTATGGATGTTCACCGACTGAATGAAATGTTGCTACAGCATTTCCGTGAAGCGATTCTGAGTGACCATAACAGTCATCCGCAGTTAATCAATGAGCGTTTTCAAGTGACGGAACATTACCTTGAAGTCACCCACGATAGTGTCTTTGAAGAGTACCCGCCAGCACTGCTCGAACTCTTTTTGATCCTAACCCAAAGACCCGAAATCAAAGGCGTACGTGCCGCTACGATTCGGCTTGTGCGCAGTCACCTCTATCTAATCGATGATGACTTTAGAAATAACGCAAAATGCCGTGAATTTTTCATTAGCCTATTGCGCCAATCACACGGCATCACTCATCAACTGCGGCGCATGAACCGCTATGGCCTGCTCGCCGCGTACATTCCCGCCTTTGGTAACATTGTTGGGCAGATGCAGTACGACCTGTTTCATGTCTACACCGTAGACGAGCACACGCTTAATGTACTGCGCAATGTACGACGCTTTACGGTGCCTGAATTTCGTGATGAATTCCCCAACTGTAGCGATATTATTCTGCAACTGAACAAACTGGAACTGCTTTATCTGGGCGCGTTGTTTCATGATATTGCAAAAGGGCGAGGCGGCGACCACTCCCAACTGGGTCAAAAAGATGCCTATGATTTTTGCCTGCAACATGGGCTGAGTAAACAAGACGCGGATGTGGTTGCGTGGTTGGTGTTAAACCACCTTGTCATGTCAGTCACTGCTCAGCGAAAAGATATTAGCGACCCTTTTGTGATCGCTGAGTTTGCTGCCATAGTTAAAGACCAATTGCACCTCGATTACCTCTATCTACTCACTGTCGCAGACATTCGCGGTACCGATCCTAACCTCTGGAACAATTGGAAAGACTCACTACTTTTTAAACTGTACAGCACCACCAAGCGAGCGCTCAGACGCGGCCTCGACAATCAAGTCGACCGAGGTGAGCTTGTCACTGATCGAAAAAAAGAAGCGCGCGCACAATTAAAGCGGCATGATGAAGTAAAAATCAACGCCTTATGGCAACAGCTTGATAGCGATTATTTCTTACGCCACAGCAGTGATGAGATCGCATGGCACAGCAGCGAAATCATTGATCACGACCCAAAAAAATTACCACTCATTGCACTGCGTTCAGATGAGCAGCAAGGTGGCACTAAAATATTTATCTATGCCCGCGATGAAGAGAATCTCTTCGCCAAAACGGCCATGGCATTAGATCAGCTCAACCTTAACGTCATTGACGCTCGCATCATCACCGCAGAAAACGGCTTTACCCTAAACACCTACATCGTGCTTGAACACGACGGGAAGATTATCAGTAGCGATGCTCGAACTACATC
>JALSHQ010000012.1 GCA_026982145.1 Gammaproteobacteria bacterium
CTCGACGGTTGAGGCTGTTTTTTCTGCGACTTCATGAAGGTTATCTGCAGAGTCAGCAAGCCGCCCGATCACCGTGCGCAGTCGTGCTTGAAGCATGCGAATGGTGAGTTGTGCTGCGCCTAGTTCGCCGCTCTCACCAATGAACACCGCTTGCATCACTGGGTTATTGACCACCGTATGCGCCATCGCTTGCACCTTTGAGAGTGGCCGTGTGATGAGCTGTGCAAATAGAAAGGCAGCCCCCAGCGCAGGCAAGGCAGTTGCACCAAGCATCATCGGTGATAATCCAGCAAACAGAAACAGCACTGCAAATAGTGCAGTGAGGATGGCAGCGAAGCCTGCAAAGATCGCTCCAGCGGTTGAGAGCCTAGGGGTGAGTCGCGGGGCTTTCCCCGCGCTCAGTTGTTGGTAGAGTTTTTCTGCACGTGTCACATCGGCTTGTTCTGGTTTAACGCGTACTGATTGGTAGCCGACAATACCCTCCCCCTCAAAAATAGGGGTGACATAGGCATCTACCCAGTAGTAATCACCATTTTTGCAGCGATTTTTTACAATGCCCATCCACGCCTTGCCGTCATGCAGGGTCTGCCAGAGATCTGCAAATGCTGCGGGTGGCATGTCGGGGTGTCTGACTAGGTTATGGTTTTTGCCAATCAGCTCTTCACGGTTGAAGCCGCTGATTTTAATAAAGTCATCATTAACATAGGTGAGCGCACCTTTTAGATCAGTTGTAGAGACAATCACAGTGTCGCTGCTGTATTCCGCCTCGTGATCTGTGATGGGCAGGTTTATCTTCATGCTGCAGTTACCTCATTTGAATCGATGGTTTTTGAGTGATTAAATTTTCGATTAGCCTTTGCCCGCGCTCATGCCGAATACGTTCTTTGCTATATTGAGGGAGTGGGTGCCAAAGATTATTATAAATTTCATCAGTTTGTCCTTAAACACGGTATCGATCGCGTCTCGTATTCGGCAAAATTGAGGCACTTTCATCTCTCTAAAAGAGACCTTTAATTTATATCATCGGTAGTTTGGAAGATTTCTTCAGTGATTTTTTATCAATAAACTTAGTGGGTTAATAAGGGTTAGCGCATATTCACGTGCTTTTAATGTGGATATGTTGTGGTGCAATCGCTCTGCTGCTTATGGAGGGCAATATCAACTCCTGATGGGTCGCTGTGTGGAGGGCGCTTGATGCGCAGATTTAGTGCGGTTAGCCTGCTGCTTGATGTGGTTGATATGCGTATAATGGCCAGCCAGCCCCATTATGGGGGTTACACTCATACGAATAATAATCAAGAACGCTTAACTTATGCTGCAGATTTACAATACCCTTAAAAACCAAAAAGAGACTTTTATTCCTATTGAGCCTGGTAAGGTGCGGATGTATGTCTGCGGGATGACCGTTTATGACTATTGCCACGTGGGCCATGCGCGGGTGCTGGTGGTCTTTGATGTGATCGCTCGTTATTTGCGGGAGAGCGGATATGAGCTGACATATGTGCGTAATATCACTGATATTGACGATAAAATCATCAATCGCGCCCGTGAAAATGGTGAGTCTTTTGGTGCGCTAACTTCCCGTTTTATTGAAGCGATGCGTGAAGACGCCGCGGCGCTTGGGGTATTGCCGCCGGACATGGAGCCGTGCGCGACTACATCGATGGCACAGATCATCACCATGATTGAGGCGTTGATCACGAAAGGGTACGCTTATGCGGGCGATAACGGCGATGTTTATTACGATGTCAGTCGTTTCGAAACATATGGCCAGTTGTCGGGCAAACGCACTGAAGAGCTACGTGCAGGTGAACGGGTCGGCGTGGATAGTGCGAAAGATGACCCGCTCGATTTTGTGTTGTGGAAAGCGGCCAAGCCCGATGAACCGAGTTGGGCGTCTCCATGGGGCAGTGGACGCCCGGGGTGGCACATCGAGTGTTCAGCGATGTCGACAGATTGCCTCGGTAACCATTTTGATATTCACGGCGGGGGGCTGGACCTACAGTTTCCTCATCATGAGAATGAGATTGCGCAGAGCGAGGCGGCCACCGGTTGCCAGTTTGTGAATTACTGGATTCACAACGGCTTTGTGCAGATCAATGAGGAGAAGATGTCTAAGTCATTGGGCAACTTCTTTACCCTGCGTGAAGTGATGAAAACGTATGCGCCTGAAGTGATTCGTTATTTCATTTTAGCCAGCCACTACCGCAGCCCATTAAATTATGCTGATCAAAATTTGGACGGTGCAAAGCTCGCACTCGAGCGTTTTTATACGGCGCTGCGCGGGGTGGATGCTGCTGTGGTGAGTGACGGTGGCGCGTATCAAGCGCGTTTTCGTGCAGCGATGGATGATGACTTTAACACCCCTGAAGCATTGGCAGTGCTATTTGAAATGACCACAGCGCTGAATCGAGCCAAGGCGGAAAAAAATGGCGCGTTGGCTTCAGCGCTGGCGGGTAACCTTCGCTATCTGGGTGAGGTCATTGGCCTGTTGCAAGGGGATGCGGATCTTTTTTTGAAGGGGGATGCGGGTGCCGATGGGGTGAGTGATGAGCAGATCGAAACATTGATTCAACAACGCATCGATGCCAAGCAGGCAAAACAGTGGGGCGATGCGGATCGTATTCGTGATGAGCTGCTGGCGCAGGGGGTGATTGTGGAAGATAGTGCGGCAGGCAGCCGCTGGCGCCGTGGTTAGCGAGCCACTCCAACCACTGCGCTGATGATTTAAGCCTGAGTGGTGCTGTTATCGCTCTCTTTGGTGGCCACCGGGACTAGCTGGGGCGGCTTTTCTTGCTCTTCCTTCACTATTTTTCCGCTATCAGTTGTCGTGCCCTTCTTGTGTGGGCGTGAAACAGTAGGTGATGGAGTGGTTGGCGGCGCTGCTTTTTTCTCTGCTGGTTTTAATGAATCGACAATACGATCTAGCAGGGAGAAAAGCAGGTCAATGCTGTAACCACCGATAAAGCCAAGCGCGGCCTCAGTGATTTTAATGTCAGTATCAGAGGTGCCACCGCTGCTGTATAGCAACACAATCACGCCGCCACTTAAGGTGCCGAGCACGAGACGATTACGAAACTCAGGGAGCCGTCTTGGGTCGAAGGTGCGTTCCCGCAGTTGCGTCTCTGCTTGGCGCAGCAGAAAAACAGAGGCGCCAAAGGCCCCGTACATGAATGGCGTCAGGGTGGTGACCAGCGAATAGAGATAGGTGGCGTTGTTAAACATGCCCGTATATTCAGTTGCCCAGACTGCGGCATTGAGTTCAAACATATACTGGTAGAGATTCATCACAATAATGATGGCCAGCACTGCGAAAGAGGCGAACCACATGTTGCGCACGTGCTTGCCGGCATCGGTGTTCATGTAGTCTTTGCTGCGGGTGGCGTTATTGCACTCCGTCGCGCGCAGGCTGATTGCGGTGGTGGGAGCAAGCTGCTTGCTGAGTATTAGATAGCATGCTTGGAGGTAGGCAATATCATCATCACTTAGTGCTGCTTGCTGTGTGATCTTAATATCCCACATGCGGTATAGCTCATCCATATGGATGTCGCTAGGCAAACGGCCACTTTCAACCGCATAGACGGCAAGGCGCATTACATCCTTAAGAAAGCCGGTGAGGCTGGTGATGTGTTTTTTTTCAGGGTGGTGGCTCTTCATCTCATGCTCCTCTTCTCTGGATCGCGGGGACACTTATTTGAGCTTAATGGTAAATGTCCTCTGAAAATCTTTGGCTGGGAGTTTCTTAACCCCTTTAGTCTCTCGGATTCGCCAAGCGTTGGCTCTCAGATTGATTGTGCCTGAGGTAGTATCACGCGAAAAGCTAATAGTCATAAAATGTTCGCGCGTGCGTGTGCGAGGGTAGGCGGAAAAGATATTCCCTTTTTTAGTGCTGACATGATAAAGCTTGTTATAGGCGACCTTTGATGGTTTCCAGCTATTTAATTTGCACACCTCTGGCGCGGGGAAGTTTACCGGTTTAGATTTGGCTTTATCCGTTGCAATCCCATTGAGGTAAGTAAGGTTGGAGAGTGGGGAGGCGATAATTTCAATTAGCCGTGGGCCTTTTTTCTCATTGCCTAGTGGTGTGGTGGAGATGCGCCCAAAGTGCACGTCACCACTGAGGAGTACAATGTCATGCCCGCTTGTGGCAAAGGCTTGTAGCAGAGCCGCATATTGCTGCTTATAACTGAGTAGATTTTTTTCGCTCTTGTTTTCTTCCACAATCAAAGGCTGTGACGCGACAAAGACCCCAGGTGAACGCAGCTCAGTGGCCCACCGGGTAATTTTTTTGAGGATAGCCGGGGTGGTGAAACCATTTTCATCACGATGCGAGCGAAGATCAGCGATACAGACTGAAAGGTCTTTGCCGATGGAGAAGGTTTCAAAAGCAGCGCTATTTTGCACATTACGCACCCCATCGGTGGCGGCGGCATCCCACGCTTTACGCACATGCCTCAGGCGCAGTGCCTGTAGTTGAGGGATGGCCGATTTATAAAAAGGGTAGTCATTCCAGTACTCATGATCATCGGGCAGCATCCAAGTGCCGCCATTACTCAGGATGCTCCCCAGCGCTTGCCAGTGAAGGGCGTAATCGTTGGCGACTCGCTGGCGAATTTCGCTGGGAACAAGTGACAATGAGTCAAAACCGATGTCGAGATAGACTTGGTCGCCGGTGAGAAAGGTAATGTCAGGGCGAACGTTTTCAGCCCCGCGTTGATAAAGTGCTTTATAGGCTTCAGCCGCGCGCCCACCGTCACGATGGTTATAAAAACAACTTCCGAGTGCAATGGTAAAAGGGCGCTTTCCTTTGAGTGGCACTCGCTCTGGCAGGGTGGTGAAGGTACCGCTACGCAGGTGTTGCCACGCTTGTGGGATGGCATCACCCACAGCCTCAATACGGCGAATAAAATTGAGGTCATAACGCTTGCCTGCTGTGAGGTTATTGAATTTAATGATTTTATAAAAGCGCTGATTCATCTTATCGAACGGGCGCACCCATTCATCTTTAGTGATGCGCCGGGTGCGTTTGCTGCCATCGGGCAGCACCAATTCAACACGTGCAAAATCTGGTTTTTTCAATGTAGGAAAGAGCGTACCCACCCACACTTCAACGCTGCTTGAGGAGACGCGATGAACCACAAGTGACCATTGGCTCGTATTGGTTTCTTTATTGCTCACTGCGTGACTCCTTGGGCTATGGTTTATGATGAACCTACTTTATCTTTTACACTAAGGGTTACAACGTCTCTTCCAGCTGTTTCAGGATGTGTGGGTAGACATCCTTGTAAGCATGCTTCCCATGGATGCAGTCGATGTGCCCGTAATTAGGGATCTGCTCGATGTTGTATAGTTCTGCACCATTTTTATCAGACAATATCTGGTAAGTTTTATTGAGGCTTTCAGGTAAGAAACATTCGTTTTCATCGCCGACAATAAAGGTGATGGGCAGCTTCATCCGCTCCAGATGAGGAAGATAAATATTGTTGCCATCTGCATCCGTGATATGGCCTTCACGCGTCATGGTCGCCAACTGCTCAAGTGAGCGCATGTTGGTAACACCATAAAGCTCGTGCAGGTTATCATGCGTGATGCCGTTGAGTTGGTCGTGCTCATAGAGTTGGCCGTAGAGGAAGGTCACGCGGCGACAGACCGGGTTTTTGCACTGCTCTTCTTTTTGGATGGGATAAAATTTCAGCGCTTTATCGAGCAGTTTATCTTGCCAGTTGGACTCTTTATCGGTGTAGGCGGTGAGTGAATCGACCCCGAGTTGATCCAGCAGCTCCGGCACATAAAGCCCCGTTTTGATTTTGCTGAGCAGCGGCACCTTGATATGTGTTGAGACTTGGGAGACGACCGCTGAACGTACATTTTTAAGGTGGCCGCCCAACATCGACATCGTCCAAGTGGTGGCACCAAAGCAGTGAACGACCATCTGCACCGATGTTTTACCGCTTACTTCAAGCACTTTAGCAATCGCTGCGGGGTAGTCGTACTGTGCAATGTCATCAGCAGTTGAAGCCGTTTGTGATGCTGGCAGCTCAATGCTGACGCGATAATCGAGCAGCCAAACGTCATAATCTTGCGCGACCAAGTACTCAACTAGGTTCGTGTCGAGCATGTCGGTAGAGAATATTTTACTGGAGACGCCTAGCCCGTGAGATAAAATAACGGGGCCTTTAGCACCACCTTGATATCGTGTGAGGCGAATTGAAACATCGTCTTCCGTAGTAACGTGAAAGAGCTCGGGGGCGGGCGCCGCCAGCGGACGCCGTTTACGTGCTGGGTTGTCTGTCGAGAAGTAGTTAAGCCCAGTGGCGACACCACCAAAAATATCGAATACCCCGCCTGCAAAGAAAGCACCAAATTGAGCGATATATTTAAGTCGTTTGGCTTTGTCTTCAACATTGGGCACCTGAATGGTGGTGAGTTGTTTAGCAAAGTTAACCGGGGTTATATTAAGGATGCCGCGGCCAATCACAGTGGCCGAGTTATTTTTAGCAGTTGAAACGGTCATATAAAGCGTGGTGGTATCTTCCCACATGTCAAAGCCGGGATCATCGTGGATGATCTTATGGCCTTGCATATAAAAGCGCTCACCATTTTCGGCGGTCATTGCAAAATGGTAGTCCATGCGACGGGTATCGACAGTTTCCCTATCTTTAACGAATAGATTAAAGGTGCCTTCGGTAACGGTTAATGGTGTGGGTGAGAGTGTCGGCGCTTTTACAGTGCCGTAGATGGCGGCTTGGTGGTTAGGGTCTTCCAGCATCGCTTCGATGTCTTGTGAGACGACAGTCAGCGTGAATTCAAAAGGGGTGTTATTGCGTTTACCTTGATCGAA
>JALSHQ010000013.1 GCA_026982145.1 Gammaproteobacteria bacterium
ACCCCCCACAGCCAGAGCCAGCCATTGAATTGATACTCGAGTTGAAAGAGGTGCTCAGCCAACAGGTATCCCAGCAAGCTTGCGGCAATCGCTGCCACCATGCCTGCCAGAGCGCCCAAGGTCACAAACTCCGCAATCACTCCGTTGAGCAGGCGCCGCCGCCCCGCCCCAAGGGTGCGGAGAATAACACTCTCGCGGGTGCGTTCATCCAACGTGGCATAGATGGCGGCGTACATCACCAGCAGCCCGGAGATCAAAGTGAACAGAAAGACATATTCCACTGCTAATGAGACACGTTCGATAATGCGGCGTACTTGGCTCATCACCGCAGCAATGTCGATGGCCGTGATGTTGGGGAATAGGCGCACCATCTCATCGAGCATTTGATACTGCTCAGCGGGCAGGTAAAACCCGGTCATGTAATTGCTCGGGAATGATTCCAACACACCTGGGGGAGCGATGATAAAAAAATTAGCGCGGAATGAGTCCCACTCGACTAAGCGCAAGCTGGTCACGGGTGCTGTCACCGTTCGCCCATCAATCAAAAAAGTGAGGCTGTCACCCAGCTCGATTCCCAAGGTTTTAGCCAGCCCTTCTTCTACCGAGAATTGTGCAGCGGCACCTTCTGTCGGCCACCACTGCCCGCTCACCAGCTGGTTGTCGAGTTGCATCTGCGCCGCCCACGAGAGGTTAAACTGACGTGCAACCAACCGCTGTGCGCGCGGATTTTCATACGCCTCAGGGCGCACTGTATCGCCATTAAGCGCCGTTAATCTAGCGCGAATCATCGGAAAGATTTCAGGCGTTTTAATCCCTTGTGCGCTGAAGAAGTCATTTAATGGCGCCACTTGATCGGGTTGGATGTTGATCAAAAAACGGTTAGGGGCATCTGCCGGCAGGCTGTTGCCCCACTCTTGCAGCAGATCATCACGCACGACAGAAAAGAGCAGCAATACCATCATCCCAAGTCCAAAAGCGACCATCTGAGCGACACTGCTCCACGGCCGGCGCATCAAGTTGGTGACAGCAAAGCGCCACTCTGTAAAGAGGTGGGCGCGTAGTGATGCCAGCAATTTAAGGAGCAAAAAAGCCACCCCGGCCAATGCGAGCAGCGCACCGGTCAAACCGCCCAGCAGATAAAGCCCCAGTTTAATCTCACCCGCCTGTAAGATAATCAACATTGAGAGCGCCACGACCCCTACCCCGTAAGTTGAGAGGGTGCCCACCGGCAAGGCACCAAGCTCGCGGCGCAGCACGCGTAGTGCGGGCACATGCTTGAGATGCAGCAATGGTGGCAGCGAAAAGCCGAAGAGTGTCACCAGCCCGGTGAGCATGCCATACAATACCGGTAACATTGATGGCGGTGGCAGCGCAAAATCGGCCAGTGAACCCACAATCTGAACCAGCACAAGCTGCGCGCCAAACCCCAATAGACAGCCTGCTGCGCCGGCAATCAAGCCGAGCCAAAGTAGCTGCAAGGCAAAAATTGAGAATATCTGCTGTTGAGAACCCCCGACGCAGCGCATCACGGCACAGCTGTCGAGGTGACGCCGAATAAAGCGTTGCGATGAGGTGGCGACGGCGACACCGGCCAGCAGTACGGTGACCATGGCGGCAAGCCCTAAAAAGCGGCGCGCCCGGTCGAGTGCGCTGCGCACTTCCGGGCGCGCTTCCTCTATCCCTTCAAGGCGTTCACCGGATTGAAGATTGGGTTCAATGGCTGCGCGCAGCTGTGTCACTGCGTCAACATCACCCGCAAACGACAGGCGATAACGGGCACGGCTCGCCGGAGTGATTAATTCAGTGCTCGGTATATCAGCGATATTGAGCATCAAGCGTGGCGCAATGGTAAAAAGCTGGCCACTCGCGCGTGCCGGTTCATGCGTTAGAATGGCCGAGATTGTCAATGTCGCTTCCCCCAGCGTGACCGCTTCCCCTACGCGGGCCTCCAACTGATTCAGCAGTTGTGGGTCCACCCAAACACTCCCCGGCTGCGGGATGGAAGCCACCATTCGATCAGGTGCAAAGCGCTGCGTGGAGACCCGCAGTTCACCTCGCAACGGGTAAGCGGCCTCAACCGCTTTGACTGAGACCAGCTGGTGGCGCTCACCGGTCATCACCATGCTGGGAAACTCGATCGAGCGGGCGCTCTGCATGCCAGTGCTGATAGCCGTGTCGCGCAGATCTGTTGAGATTTCTTTATCGGAGATCACCACCAAGTCAGCACCCAGCAGCGTGTTGGCTTGCGTTTCAAGTGCCAGTCGAACACGGTCAGTGAAGAAACCGACCGAGGTCACACTGCCCACGGCAATGATCAGTGCCAGACTCAGCACATGGAGCTCTCCCGCTCGCCAGTCGCGGCGTAACATGCGCCACGACATACGCATGGCTGACGCGAAGGTGTGGCTCATAGCGCCGCTACAGCGGTTATTGCAGGGACTAGCACGCCTGCATCAAGCCGCAATGTACGGTTGCAGCGCTGCGCAAGTGTCTCATCATGTGTGACTAGGATGATGGTCGCCCCCTCTTCCCGGTTCATCTCGAACAGTAGCTCTATCACCCGCTCACCGGTGGTGTGATCGAGGTTACCCGTTGGCTCATCCGCAAACAGCACCTTGGGTTTAACCACAAAGGCGCGCGCAATCGCGACCCGCTGCTGCTCGCCACCGGAAAGCTGTTTGGGGTAGTGGTGCAATCGCTCCGCAAGCCCCACGCGTGCCAACATCTCCCGCGCCTGTGAGTCGATGTGAGTCGCGTTGCCCAGTTCTAGTGGTAACATTACATTCTCCAGCGCGGTGAGATTGGGGAGTAACTGGAAAGACTGAAATATGAACCCGACCATCGCTTGGCGCAGTGCTGCGCGGCGATCTTCATCGAGAAGAAACAACGCGTGATCGTCCAGCCACACTTTGCCCTCCGTCGGTAGATCCAGCCCCGCAAGAATCCCCAGCAGCGTTGACTTCCCTGACCCTGAGGCACCAACAATCGCCACCGTTTCACCGCGACCGATCTCCAGCGTCAGCGCATCCAGCAATACCAGCTCGCCTTCAGGGCTCATCACTCGCTTGTTTAATCCTTGCACGCGCACAATCGGACGTGAGATATTTTCAACCATGCTTAAACGACTCCTGATCCTATTGCTCTTTATCCTACCGACAACCGCCTCCGCACAACAGACTATTGTGGTAGTCGGCGACAGTTTAAGCGCAGCCTACGGCATGGCGCAAAAAGAGGGGTGGGTTGCGCTGCTGGCACAACGGCTCAATGACGCACATCTCCCATATCGCGTGATTAATGCCAGCATCAGTGGTGAAACGACTCACGGCGCGCTTACCCGCTTCAACGGGATACTCCGCGCTCACCAGCCAAACATCACCATCATCGCCCTAGGTGGCAATGACGGCCTTCGCGGGCTATCGCTCAACGCAATGAAAAGCAACCTTGCAGCGATGATTGAGGCCGCGCTGGCGGCGCAGTCAGAGGTGGTGCTGGCCGGGATGCAACTGCCCCCCAACTACGGCCGCCCATTTTTACGCCGCTTTGCGCAGAGCTACAGGACACTGGCTGATGAGTACAACATCACACTTATCCCTTTCTTATTGAAAGGGATGGAGCAAGATCTCACCCTATTCCAGCGCGATGGCATCCACCCATTGAACAGCGCGCAACCGTTGATTTTGGAGAATGTTTGGGTCTATCTACTGCCATTAATAAGCACGGACAAGCAGGCAAAAAACCCGTCTCACATATGGGGTTCTTCTAGCAAGCCATAACGCAGCGCGACATGCGTCAGCTCTGCATCGCTATGAATGCGTAGTTTCTCAAACAGTCGATAACGGTATGTGCTGATGGTCTTGGGGCTTAAACAGAGTTCGTCTGAGATTTCCTGCGTTTTTTTACCCTGAGCCACCATCAACATCACCTGCAGTTCACGATTTGAGAGTGAATCAAGTGGCGACGAAGGCCCACCGCCCGGCAAAAAAGTGAGTGCAAGGTGCTGTGCAATATCAGCCCCCACATAACGCTGCCCTTTATTCACGCACTTGATTGCGTTGATGATCTCTTCGGGGCTGCACCCTTTGGTCAGATATCCAGCAGCACCGCACTGCAGCAGGCGCGACGGAAAAGGCTCTTCAGCACAGACAGAGAGCACAATGATTTTTATGGAAGGATAAGATTTAAGAAGTTTTCGGGTCGCTTCAAAGCCGCCGATGCCGGGCATTTGAACGTCCATTAATACAACATCTGGTTTTCTTTGGCGCACAAAGCGAAGTGCTTCTTCCCCACTTGCGACATCGCCGATCACCTTAATGCCAGGCGCATCATCGAGCAGACGCATGATGCCTGCTCTAACAAGCTGGTGATCATCCACCAATAAGAGATTTACCATCGCCCCGACTCCATAATATTCATGTGCGTAAAGTTAGTGGCTTGGATCTGCAAGTGAACTGCACACGGCGGTATGATGGCGGAGAGGCAGGGATTCGAACCCTGGGAGGGCTACAAACCCTCAACGGTTTTCAAGACCGCCGCTTTCGACCACTCAGCCACCTCTCCTGATCCTACTGATACGGCCTTCAACAATCCAAGTTGGAAGACTATATCCACTAACTGCACACTGGGGCACCCGGACAATTTTACACTTACTCCTGAAAACTGCCCAAATAACAAGTCCTTGTATTCAGCGCGGGAGAATATACCCCCTTCTCACTAAAGATGCAACTGCCGCTTGATTTTTACTCAAAGAACCCCATATAGTACCCACACGACAATTAAATTGGAGTTTTAAGAAAACAATGAATCCGTATCGACAAGATCAAGTCAAAGTGGCCGTTGCTACTGGTGATATCACCTCATACGAGACCACTAAGCTGATCCGCAATACCTATACATTGCTCTCAGTCACATTGCTATTTAGTGCGCTTATGGCGGGTGTCTCTATTGCGATCCAGCCACCTAGCTTTACCGGCATTGCCTGCCTGCTGGGAGCACTCGCCCTTATCTGGCTGGTACTGCCTAAAACAGCCAATTCAACCGCTGGCTTGGGTGTTGTTTTCGCCATCACCGGCCTGATGGGTTTTGGCCTTGGCCCAATGTTAACCCACTACCTCAGCATGCCAAATGGCGGCTCGGTTGTGATGACGGCACTAGGCTCAACCGCAACCATCTTTCTGGCGCTTTCAGGCTATGTCATGATCACCAAGAGAGACTTCACCTTCATGCGCGGCTTTTTGATGACCGGCCTGATCGTCGCGATTGTCTCAATGCTCGTGCTACTGGGCGCAAGTATGTTTGGCTATCATATGCCGATGGCCTCTCTGGCACTCTCCGCAATGATCGCAATGTTAATGGCGGGCTTCCTGCTCTACGACACCAGCCGTATCGTTAACGGTGGTGAAACCAACTACATTTTGGCAACCGTAGGGCTCTACCTGAGTATCTACAACCTTTTTGTGAGCTTGCTGCATCTTACCGGTGCATTCAGCGGCGACGATTGATCAAGCGCGCTAACAGAAAATCAAAAAGCCTCGCTGAGTAGCGGGGCTTTTTTTTATGGCTTACACCACCACAAAATAATCATCATGAACCGTTCTGAACACATCTTTGCACAATATGTACGCATCCTTGGGCGCGGCAAAAGAGGCAGCCGCTCACTTAATAGAGAGGAAGCTTTCTCTGCAATGCGCATGATTCTCAACGATGAGGTCGAACCCGTTCAACTCGGCGCATTCCTGATGTTGCTGCGTGTCAAAGAAGAGAGCCCTGAAGAGCTGGCAGGCTTTGTAGATGCTGCGCGCGCATCGCTACCACAAGTGCCCTCCTGTGCACCCAATAATATTGACCTAGACTGGTCCAGCTATGCTGGCAAACGCCGTCAACTCCCGTGGTTTATACTTGCGGCACTGCTACTGGCTGAAAATGGCACCACCGTTCTGATGCACGGCACTGCCGGTCAGCGCGATAACCGAATCTACACACCCGAGGTGATGAGACGCTTTGGCATTGCTGATTGCGAGTCTTTAGAGGTTGCGGTCGAACAGATTAAGTCGAACAACATCGCATTCATATCACTTGAACATTTCAGCCCAAAACTCAAGCAGATTATGGCGCTTCGTAATCTGCTAGGGCTGCGCTCTCCTATCAACACATTATTACGCATTCTTAACCCACTCGGTGCCCCCCATTTAATGCAAGGCACTTTTCACCCCGGCTACCGCCCGATCCATCAACAGGCAGCGCTCCACCTAAAGCAGGCTCACATGGCCGTTTTCAAAGGTGAAGGGGGTGAGTGTGAACGTAACCCGGATAGCGACTGCGAGGTCTTCTCCGTTCACCATGGGGATGCCAGCGAAGAGCGCTGGCCCGCCATCTTTAAAACACGCCACCTGAAAGATGAGTCGATGGATGCCAATCGCCTGCTTCAAGTATGGCACGGTGAGGCAGATGATGAGTACGGGGTAGCTGCGGTGATCGGGACGACCGCTATCGCTCTAAGAATGATGAGCAGAGCGGCAACGCCTGAGGCGGCAATGGATCAAGCAAAAGCGATGTGGGAAAAACGCAATAGAGCACAATACCCGCGTTCACCAATGGAACCTTAAACTTTCTTTTTGGCCGCAACATTATTGCGCAGGTATACGGGCTGTGCCTCTTCAGCAACCACTGCCTCCCCTGCAGCAACACCCAGCACGCCAAGTGCAGCAATGTGACCAGCGCGTGGAAAGTATTCGGCTTCAGTGCCACTCAGCAACCCGCCGTAGCGAGCCGCCAATAAC
>JALSHQ010000014.1 GCA_026982145.1 Gammaproteobacteria bacterium
GCAAGTATTAAGGTATTTCTGGTGCTTTGGCGTAAATATATTTAACGCACTGAAATTAACAAGAAATACCACCATTTCTCCCACTTTTTCCACCCCCAAATTTCCCACCACTAGCCCCGCATCATTACCTCTCGTTTCCGCAACAACCATTAGGAGCACAACGTGAGCGTAAATCATATGAATCAACGGCAATTAGCCAACCGCCGGGGAGTCAGTGAGGCCACATTAGAGCGCTGGCGCGCTGAAGGCATCGACCCCGTATTTTTTAAAGCTACGAGGTCGGGTAATGTACCGCCTCGAGGATATCGAGGCCTACGAGCAAGGCTGTCTGCGTAAAAGTACTTCTGAGCGTGTTGCAGGAGGTGAAGCATGAGCCTGAATCTTCGACAAGCCCAAAGCCTTTCAATTGGTGAGCTGGCTGGAGTTTCATCAGTTGATCTAGTGAATCTCCAACGAGAGGCAAATGAGTCCCTACGTAAGGCCAAGGTGCTGAAAGACTGGGTCGAGGGTGCCATTACCCTGAAGTATGACCACCAGATTAAAGCACTCCGTCAACAGTTGGGTAAAGAGACAGGCACCGTACATTTTGACGATGAAGGTGTTCGCGTCACATCTGACCTACCTAAGAAGCCTGTTTGGGATCAATCCATGCTTTCTGAGATCGCCCAGCGCATTGCTGACAGTGGTGATAACCCCGCTGAGTTTTTAGACATCACCTACAAAGTCGCCGAGCGCAAATACACCGCATGGCCCGAAAACCTACGCGCAGTTTTTGAACCGGCTCGTACCTTGAAAACAGGCAAACCCACATTCCGTTTAAGCATTGCAGAGGAGCAATAATCATGGCGATTTTTTCAAAAGAAACCGATTTTCTGGGAACGCTTCGTAAGAGTAGTTTCGCGCTGGAGAGCCTGCCTAGAGAGATCGCTATTCCTGCAATTTCCGAAGGTGTGAAAGCTGAATCCAAGCCATTGCTGTTAGCGACGGTTGACGACATTGCATTTGCCCAGCAGGGACTAAATAAGTCGTTGAGCCGTATTGTTGAACAGATTGAGTCACTTCGCCGCCTGCATGATATGGCGCGCGGTCTTGGAGCTAAAGGTGCCGACTATGCGCTGGACTATATCCGTGAACATGGGGAGGTGAAGCAATGTCTTTTCCCATTATTACCGCTGATCAGCGGTTAGCAGAAAAGCGTGATATCAAAGGCTGCATCCTTGGCCCATCGGGTATTGGTAAAACCAGTCTTCTTTGGACTGTCGATGCAGACACCACTTTGTTCTTCGATCTAAAAGCCGGTGATCTGGCCGTTGAAGGGTGGACAGGGGATACGATCCGTCCGCGTATATGGCTGGAATGTCGTGATTTTGCAGTATTCATCGGCGGCCCGAATCCAGCGCTGCGTGATGAGCAGCCTTATAGTCAGGCTCACTACGACGCGGTTTGTGCCAAGTTTGGAGAGCCTGCTGCGCTTGATAAATATGAAACGGTTTTCATTGATTCCATTACCGTGGCGGGACGTTTATGTCTTCAGTGGTGCAAAGGCCAACCACAGGCTTTCAGTGAACGAAGTGGTAAACCGGATACTCGAGGGGCCTATGGTCTGCATGGTACGGCGCGAAGTTAGATGCCGAGCGTCAGCGCAAGCGCGGTGTAATTGTGAAAATGATATTTGATGAAGCGGCACAAGGACGCGTCTATACCGACAACCAGTTTGCAGAATCCTTCGAGGGCTAGGCAGGGCTGGGAGCGAACCGGACAATTAATGAGCGGCTAGCCGTTCACGCCACCAAGGGTGACATCAAATTTTTCCGTAACCCGGATGACTATGGTCTGCCGATGCTGACGCGCAGCAAGTATGGCTATAAGCTTTTCGAGATACCGGTGAAAAATGGTCGACCTTTATCGTTTGGGCGAAGAACACGTTTACACTTGGTCGTGCTGATTACCAACGCCAATACGAACCGATTCTTTATGGCTGGCGTGAAGGCAGTGAGCACTATTGGTGTGGTGCGCGGGATCAGGGTGATGTCTGGTTCTTTAATAAACCAGTCAAGAATGACTTACACCCAACTATGAAACCGGTTGAACTGGTGGAGCGAGCAATTCGCAATTCCAGTAAGAGCAGAGATATTGTACTCGACTTGTTTGGTGGTTCTGGCAGTACCTTGATCGCCTGTGAAAAAACTGGGCGATCAGCCCGGTTGATTGAGCTGGATCCGAAATATGTTGATGTCATTATTCGACGTTGGCAGGACTATACGGGTAAGCAGGCGACACGAGTTGAAGATGGTGTGGTTTTTAATGAGCTGGCAGAGCATCTCCAGGAGATGGATACGGCGAATAACGATCATTAACGCCGCATAATTTGCGGCGATTATATTGACCTTGCGGAGAATATCATCCATAATCTCCGCATGAATAGCGGTAAATATGTTTGGCAACAGGCAGATTGGCCCCACTGGCATTATGATGCTGAGCGGCTTGTCCCATTGCTGGCACAGGCACACCATGCTCAAGGGCACCTTCTTGGTCGCCTACAGGATATCGGTATGGGGTTACGTGACCAGGCCACACTGCAGGTGTTAACGGAAGACGTCCTCAAGACGAGTGAGATTGAAGGCGAACGGCTGGATCCTGAGACGGTACGGTCCTCTGTGGCTCGCCGTCTAGGCGTTGATGTCGGTGCTTTGGCTCCAGCTGACCACCATGTAGACGGTGTGGTCGACATGGTGATGGATGCAACAAGTCATTTTGATCGGCCACTCACAGAAAAGCGTCTATTTGGTTGGCATGCGGCACTGTTTCCCACTGGATACAGTGGGATGAATAAAATAAATACGGGTCACTGGCGTGATGATGCATCAGGGCCGATGCAGGTCGTGTCCGGTCCCATAGGCCGAGAAAAGGTGCACTATGAAGCACCACCGGCAGATCAGCTTACTGCCCAGATGTCAGATTTTCTGCATTGGTTTAATACGGTTGAGGAGCCTGATGCCTTGATTAAGGCCGGTTTGGCTCATCTGTGGTTTGTGACTATTCACCCTTTTGATGATGGCAATGGTCGTATTGCAAGAGCCGTGGGTGACATGGCGCTGGCTCGGGCCGATCAATCACCACAACGATTTTACAGCCTGTCGGCGCAGATCCAGAGAGAACGAAAAGATTACTATGACCGTCTGGAACAGACACAAAAAGGTTCTCTGGATGTGACGGGGTGGCTGGAGTGGTTCCTTGGGTGTCTGCTACGTGCAATGCAGGGTGCAGATGTCACTTTGTCGGCGGTATTGACCAAGGCACGTTTCTGGCAGCGTTGGTCAGATACGCCAATGAATGAGAGACAAATCAAGCTGC
This sequence comes from Gammaproteobacteria bacterium, assembly GCA_026982145.1. Classification (GTDB taxonomy): domain Bacteria; phylum Pseudomonadota; class Gammaproteobacteria; order SZUA-140; family SZUA-140; genus SZUA-76. The sequence continues at coordinate 3,355 of JALSHQ010000014.1, forward strand.
TCAATCGTTTACTGGATGGATTTGAAGGAAAACTAACCAGCGGCAAGTGGGCGAAAATCGCCAAGTGCTCACCGGATACTGCATTGCGTGATATCACAGCCCTCTTAAATGTCGGTGTATTGCTAAAGTCAGGGGCTGGTGGCCGAAGCACGAGCTATGAGTTGCAGCCCCTTGATTAAGTCAAAGGGCTATTGATTAAATCTTCAAATATGTAGAGGTAGCTGGCCCAGTTAGTTTGAGCAAGACTTATCAGATCATTTTTTGAGTTAGAGATAACTGGCCTGGTTTTTTCCCAGTCTTTACCTCGATCACGATGGTAGGCGCAGGCCTTTGCTGCTTCGAGGTAAGCAAGGTCGCCCAGACCGGCCAACCAGCGGGCTTGCTCCTCACTGTAGTGATAAGTCCTTAAAGTTGCCCCTACACCCTAGTCGTAATCATAACCATCGTAGTGGCAATACACGGACAGAAAGGTTTTGCCCTCAAGTTCAATCGCAATCAGGCAACGGGTGCTCATCATTCACCTCCTGATATGCGATACCGCCGAGGCTGCCCCTCATCCTTGTATGATGTAACGGTCAGGCCGAGGCGTTTTTTCAAGGTGTTTGAAAATACGCCGCGTACGGTGTGTTTTTACCAGCCGGTCTCGCTACAAATTTCATCGATGCTATCTCCCTCGGCTCGTTGCATATGTGCGATCATGCGTCCCTGTTTAGTGCCGTCTCGTTGTTGTGGCTTCTTTTTGGTTTCTTCGGCCCCAATGGCCAAGCATCCGGTCTGGCTAATGATGTACATGTCGCCAGTCTGTTTGATGAGTTGTAAGCGCAAAACAAACCCCACCCTGTCGCCCTGATTGAATCCACGCCATGCTCCACGATTTCCATCGCAGCGGAGCATGACGATGAGCGAGAGGACAGCGGCAACACTGACGGAACGCCAGCAGTACTGGCTTGAGCAGGTTCGGGCTTGTGAGGCATCTGGCAAAACCATTGCGGCGTACGCGGCGGCGCACGAGCTCTCCGCGCAGGCAATGTATGCCGGGAAACAGATGCTAGTCCGCAAGGGGATCCTGCCCCGCACCCGGCCATGCCGGTTCCAGCGGGTTCAGATGCACGGTATTACCGCGGGTGGCGACTGGTACATCCAGTTGCCGAACGGCGTGTCGGTGGCCTTTTCCGGCGAGGTGGAGGCCGGCGCAATGCTGGTGGAAGATGCGCTGGCGCTGGATCCGTTCCCCGCGCAGCCGACCCCCAAAAATCTGGCGTCAGCGGGCCTGCTGGCGCACATCAGCGTCTCGAAATACTAGGGTGCCCTGCCCTTGTACCGGCAGAAGACCATCCTCAAGCGGATCGGCGTGGATCTCCCCCGTGCGACGCTGGCGAACTGGATGATCCAGGCGGGGAATCTGATCCAGCCGCTGATCAACCTGCTGCGGGACCGGCTGCTGGCCCATGACATCCTGCAAATGGACGAAACGACGGTGCAAGTACTCCAGGAACCGGGGAAAACGGCATCCTCGAAATCCTACCTGTGGGTACAGCGTGGCGGGCCGCCGACTCAACCCGTGGTGCTGTATGACTATGCTCCAGGTCGGGGTGCCGGGGTTCCCAAACGCCTGCTGGATGGCTTTACGGGATCGGATCTGACGACGCCTTGTCATCGATAACACAACCTTCCCTGTCAGTTGGAAATCTATACCGTGACGGTATGTTGCGGCAAATAGCTCGGGGCAAGTGTGTCGTTTATTAACCGCTTACGATTATTTAACTGTTATATTTGACAATTCGAGATCACAAACCCATAATTCGAAATATGTCGAATATTGAAAAACCACCTTTAGCCGCCGCTTTTAAAGCGCTCAGCAATCCACATCGGCTGACACTTTTTAACCGGCTGTTAAATTGCTGCGAACCAGGTACCCGCTGCGATGCGGCTTCGGCGACAAGGTTTTGCGTTGGAGACCTTGGCGAAGGGCTGGAAATCGCCCCGTCTACACTCTCTCATCACCTAAAAGAGCTTAACCGTGCCGGTCTGGTTGAGATGGCGCGCAAAGGGAAGCGAGTTGAGTGCTGGGTAGAACCCGAAAAATTAAAAACATTAAGCCAATTCTTCCAACCTAATCCACCTTAATTATTTATCCAAGGAACCGACCATGAGCGAATCAAGCTGCTGTGAACCTAAAGAAGATAAAAACCACGCATCCCAAGATGCACATCGCCAGAGTGTGCGAGATGCCTATGGCCAGGTTGCACGTGCCGAGAACAATAACGAATCGTGCGGCGTCGCAAGCAGCTGCTGCGGTGTTTCTGATGACAACGCCATCAACACACTGATTTCAACCCGTATCGGCTATAGCGAAGATGATCTTGCCAGAGCGCCTAGCGGTGCCGATATGGGGCTAGGCTGTGGTAACCCACGCGCAATCGCATCATTAAAACTAGGGGAAACGGTGGTTGATTTAGGTGCTGGTGGTGGCTTCGATTGCTTCCTCGCCGCCCATGAAGTGGGTGTAAGTGGGCGCGTTATCGGCATCGACATGACCCCCGATATGCTCAGTAAAGCACGCAATAATGCTGAAAAAGGGCAATTCACCAATGTTGAATTCCGCTTGGGTGAGATCGAACACCTGCCTCTCCCAGACGCCACAGCTGATGTGATCATCTCAAACTGTGTCATCAACTTGTCTCCCAATAAGCCACAAGTTTTTATCGATGCATTTCGCGTCCTTAAACCGGGTGGCCGCCTAGCCATCTCTGATGTGGTAGCCACCGTTGAGCTACCTGAAGCGATGCGCAATGACCCTGCGCTGATTGCAGGCTGCATGGGCAACGCTTCATTAGTGGATGAACTCAAAACGATGATTGAAGCCGCGGGTTTCATTGACGTGCAGATTAAACCGAAAGATGAATCTAAAGCGTTTATTCGCGACTGGGCGCCTGATCACAACGTGACCGATTACGTTGTTTCCGCCACCATTGAAGGTATCAAACCGGGCGGGAGTAAAATGAAAAGTGGCTGCTGCTAGCAGTACTGAGAACTGTCAGACCAAACACTCGCCCGCCAACAGCTAAATTTTGCGCCGGTAGCCCCAACAAGTTACCGGCGATCAATAACGAAACACTAGTGCTGATGACCGCCGGCACCATGCGCGTGGCCATGCGCAATCTCTTCTGCAGTGGCCTCTCGAATATCGGTCACTTCAATATCAAAGGTGAGTGTTTTTCCGGCAAAGGGGTGATTGCTATCGACCGTTACCATGAACTTCCCTACTTTCACCACGGTCACTTGGCGGCTTCCCTGCTCTGTTTCAACCGTTGCCACCATCCCCGGCTTCCATTTCTTTGCGCCTTGCAGGTGCTTCATCGGCACACGCTGCACTGACCCCTCAACACGCTCACCGTAACCCTCTTCAGGGG
>JALSHQ010000015.1 GCA_026982145.1 Gammaproteobacteria bacterium
GTTAAAACCTTTTCCGGCTTTAAGTTTCAGGCAGGCCACTAAACATACTGTGCCCACCGCCTCTTCTACTATAGAAAACGCCTCTGTTGTCCGAAATATAAAAGTAGGCGTAATGGTTTTGGCCGCGTGGCGAGCTCTGTGCGTAAAGCTTGCTTTGGGGTAAGGAGGATGGGCGATGCGTAACCTGACTAAACTAGTGCTGACTTTTGCACTGCTGGTATGCAGTGCGGGTAGCATTTCAGCGGAGCTGGGAAAAGCAGCACTGGTGTCATCGTTGATGGAAAAATCGGGTATGAAAGTGCAGATCGATCTGATCCCGGCGCAAGTGACAGCGGGTATTCATGAGTCGGCACGTCAAGGGGTGCCGATGGATGTCGTGATTCAGGATAAGTTGGTAGGCGCATTAGATACGGTATCACTCAACCAAGATGTGCGAGCGTATCTCGTTGATAAAATGTCCAATGATGAGGTGCGGCAGGTGCTAGCTTGGCTGGAATCGCCGCTGGGAAGGCGGGTGGTGGCGATGGAGATTGATGCCTCGCAGCCAGACAATATGATGAAGATGTCTGAAGTCTTTGAGGCAGAGCAGGCGCGCCCCGGACGGCTGTCGCGTATTCACCGCCTTGATGAGGCGGTGCTATCCAAAGAACGCAGTAAAGATTTGATGATCAACATGCAGGTTTTTTTTGGCATGGCGATGGTGGCTGAGCGTGGCTCGCCGAAACGCGCGAATTATGCTCAGACGCGCCGCAATATCGAGCGTGCAATGACACCGATGTGGGATGAGTTGGAGCAAGTGGTGACGATGATGTACCTCTTTACCTATCGTGAGCTCAGCGATACGGACTTTGACCTTTATCTTGAGTTTACTGAGTCAGCATTGGGTCAAAAATATAATCGCGTACTTTATGACGGGTTAAGTCACGCCTTTCACCAAGCGGGAAAAATGCTGCATCAGTCACTAAGGTCGGCATGCCGAGTGCGCCAGCCAGGGTGTGATGGCGTTCACCCCTACCCCTTAGTATGACAAAAAATATGATGCTGAATAGAGGGGCAAAATCCTTCGCCTGAGATTGTTCCTTTTGAAGCGTCGGTTTCCATTAACACTCGGCGTGGCAAAGTGGTGATGTATAGCACTGTTTGGTGTGGTTACTGCAAAAAGGCACGACGTTATTTTAAGGAGAAGGGGATTCCCTTTCAGGAGTATGATACCGAAACGACTCAAAAGGGGCGTGAGGATTATAAGAAACTAAATGGTACGGGTGTGCCGATTATTTTGGTGGGAAAAAAGCGAATGAATGGGTTCAGCCCCTCAGGTTTTGAGAGGCTGTATCGCTAACCCCACGTTTCTAGCGACTATATCCCTTTTGCATCATGCGCTGAGTGAAAAGTGCATCTTTAAGCCCGACATTGAGCTCTACTTTCTTCATGTCGTAGTGAATAAAAGCATCGCTGTTGGTGTCCTCAATCACGACTTTGTCCCATATCCATGCCTTGCCATCACGGCGCCACTCAATGAACTGCTGCTTGGTTTTTGCGCCACGTTTATCGTAGAAATCAACTTTGTGTAGCGAGCAATTTTCGGGGTTATCACTTTTACTGAACCAGAAAGTCCGTTTGCTATAAACAGGGTCTTTGGCAGGTTTGAAGTCTACTAAGTAGTATGACTTTCCATCGACTGATTTTTCACCCGCAAATGTGTGGTTATCTTCATGTGGCTCGCGCAGCCTTAAATCTTCATCTTTGATGATCCACTCTTTGGTTTCGGGGTCTCGCGGGGTGATGCGTCGCACCTTTCTCAGCTCAGGCAGGTAGATCCACTGTTCTGTTGATTTTCCGCTTGCACCTGTGTGCCCCCAACGCATAAAGGCGAGCCCTTTATCTTTAAGCGGCGTATCGGTGAAGAGCAGCACTTTATCAACAACACCATTTTCACCACCGTAGTATTTCCAGAGGCGGGTGTATTCACTGACCTGCTCTTTACCGCCAGAAGCTTTAAGTGTGATGGTCATCTTTGAGCGCTGGTCTTCCCCCGCATATTTGTAGTAGCACTGGTCGATGATGTTATCAACGGAAACCGGACTGGTTGCGGTGGCACTAGTGACAACGCCAAGTGAGAGCAGTGAGACTTTACAAAATGTTCCAACAATCGTCATTCTATTCATAATCACCCCTTGATTGAGTTGCCAGTGCTGTTGGTTTAACGTGCCAATGCAGTGTACAAATGCGCCTCTCATTTGGCCACAAAAAAATAGGGCGGGTGATCTGCACCTATTTGACGATGATTGGCTGGGGGAGTATAACTATGCCTACTTGAAGTTTCTCATGGAAGGTTAAATAGAGTAACGGAAATGGAAACTCTGCACGGAGTGCACATTGGATGAGGGGTAGGCAAAGCCTATCCCTTTTTTTATCTGGTGGGGCGTGTATGGGTGTCGAAAACAACACATTCGAACGAGGAAAGATATGAAATCAAGAGTTCTTTTAACATCGCTGCTGATGGCTTCAACGGTCTCAGTGGTGCAAGCGGCTGATGTGCTCAAAAGTGAAAAAGAGAAATTTAGCTATGCGGTGGGTGTTCAGATTGGTCAAGATTTGAAGCGTAATGGCATGGATATTGACGCAGACTCAGTCGCATTGGCGATCGAAGATATGCTTGCGGGAAATGAGCCAAAGCTGACGATGGCAGAGATGCAAACACTATTTGCTGATTACCAGAAGCGTGAGGCAGCTAAGAAAGAGCTGGCAGGCCAAGAGAATAAAGCACAAGGCGCCAAGTTCCTCGCCGAAAATAAGAATAAAGAGGGGGTCATTGAACTGCCGAGTGGGCTTCAATATAAAGTCATCACCGCAGGCAGCGGCAAGCAACCCACCGTAGATGATACTGTTTCTGTTCACTATCGAGGCACACTGCTTAACGGCACGGAATTTGACAGCTCTTATCAGCGTGGCACACCCGCTACCTTTCCTGTTGGCGGCGTGATTAAAGGCTGGACTGAAGCGCTTCAGTTGATGAAAGAGGGTGCTAAATGGCAGCTATTCATCCCTTCTGAACTGGGCTATGGTGCGCGTGGCGCAGGTGGGGATATCGGCCCTCATTCCGTTCTGACCTTTGATGTTGAGTTGCTGGAAATTAAATAGCAAGCATGCTGGCTGCTTAGGCTATTTTAGCTGATTCTGATGAGTGGGCATGGCAAGGACGGCATGCCCGAGTCGGCCAGCGCGCGGCGTGAGAACGAACTTGGTGAGCCGCTGTTGGCTCTTTTACGCGCCCATCCTGCTGGGTTAAGCGAATATGAGCTTTTCGCCGCGCTTTATGCCCGCGGGGATGATCGCTTTAACATCTCAAATCTCCGTGACACCTTCAGCTTGTTTTGTTCACACTTCCGACTTTTTAATGCACTCTACAGGTTGCAAGCGCAGTTATGGGCGCAGCGTAATGGTTCGTTAGTGATTAGCCCCCTGCTAGTGGTGTTGCACCCATATAATGATCTGTTGGCAGAACAGCATCAACTCGATGAAGTAGATGCACTACGAGCGTACTATCTCGACATTGTTCACCTTGAGCAGACCACTGCGGATGACTTGGATGTGATGCTCGATAAATTCTGGGCGCGGCTGGATGGCTCAGCACGACGACGTCAGGCGCTGGATCTGTTGGGGCTGAAAGAGTCAGCCGATCAGAGGGCGATCAAGCAGCGTTATCGCCGCTTGGCGATGGAACATCATCCTGACCGTGGCGGAGAGACCGCTTGCTTGCAGATGATCAATGCAGCGATGGCCGTGCTTAGAGAATAATGCAGAGTGCAAGAGATGCTTGATTTTTCAGGCTTGGCAAAATCAAAAATAATTTTTAAAATCCGTTTTTTGTTTAAATTATAAGAATCAGAGTGGTTATGTCCCAACAACAGAGTATTCAACAGCTTTACCAATCCATCAGTCAGCATATTATCGGGCAGCCTCTGTTGGTTAACCGCTTGTTGATCGCGCTACTGGCGGATGGCCATCTATTGGTTGAAGGTGCACCGGGCCTTGCTAAGACGCGTGCGATTAAAGTGCTGGGTGAAGGCATTGAAGGGGACTTTCACCGGGTGCAATTCACCCCTGATCTGCTACCTGCAGACCTCACCGGCACTGAAGTGTTTAGGCCGCAGGATGGCTCATTCACTTTTCAGCAGGGGCCGCTGTTTCATAACTTGGTATTGGCGGATGAAATTAATCGTGCGCCGGCCAAGGTTCAATCTGCACTGCTGGAGGCGATGGCGGAGCGTCAGATTACAGTAGGCGCGGTCACCTATCCACTGCCTAAATTGTTTTTAGTGATGGCGACTCAAAACCCGATTGAACAAGAGGGCACCTACCCGCTACCCGAGGCGCAGTTAGATCGTTTTTTAATGCATGTCACGATCAGTTACCCGGATGCGGCTGCCGAACGAAAAATCCTGAACCTAGCGCGAGGTGAGGCGCGAGATGGTGTGATCCATTCGGATACCGCAACCCCACTGATAACGCAGGAGACTCTTTTTTCAGCACGCAAAGAAGTACTCGAAGTTTACATGGCGGACAATGTTGAAGAGTACCTGATGCAGATCATACTGGCGACACGCAATCCGGCCGCATACGATGAAAAGCTGGGGCGTTGGTTGCAGTTTGGTGGCAGCCCGCGCGCCACCATTGCACTGGATCGCTGTGCACGTGCACACGCATGGCTCGATGGGCGTGATTTTGTAGGCCCCGAAGATGTGCAGGCCGTTGCCTATGATGTGTTGCGGCATCGCATATTATTGAGCTACGAGGCGGAGGCGGATGGCATTACACCCGACCGCTTTATCGAAGCGTTGCTTGCGCAAATCGCAGTCCCTTAGCGCACCACTGTTGTGTTTAACCGCTTGCTTCAACTGTTAGGCCGTAATGTTCCGCGGGGTGAGGGGCGTGTGGGTACGGCAACTGCGACTGACTCCATTGTACCCGCAACAGATGTAACCTCCTTTAACCCAGTGCGGCTTGATAAAAAATCACTCATTCGGTTGCACCTTCAGGCGACAAATTTGCCACTGGCGGCACTGAAAGTACGTGCCGCACAGAGCGGGCAGTATCTCTCTTCATTTCGTGGGCGCGGCATGGAGTTTGATGAAGTGCGCCCCTACCAGGCGGGTGATGATGTGCGCACGCTTGATTGGCGGGTGATGGCACGTACCGGTAAACCACATACGAAACTGTTTCGTGAAGAGCGTGAACGAGCAGTGTTGTTGTGGGTCGATAGCCGTGCATCGATGTTGTTTGCCACGCGCGGTGTTTTTAAGTCAGTGATCGCCGCGCATGCCGCCGCACTGCTTGGGTGGGCTGCGGTGAAGCAGGGTGATCGTATTGGTGGGTTGATTTTCTCAGAACAACAACATGTGGAGCTGCGCCCGCAAGGGGGCAAACATGCTGTGCTGCACCTTATTCAGTGCATGGTTGCACAAGAAAAAGAAGTCTGGGAGCAAGCACAAGTAGCACCGCAACGCGAAGGTAATGCAGCAGGTGAGGCCGCGCTGCAATCACTGCTGCGTTTGCGTCGGGTGGCGCGGCCGGGAAGTTTAGTGGTTTTACTCAGTGATTTTCGAGATGTCGATCAACGCTGCGAGCGGCATCTTGCACAACTTGCACGGCACAATGATGTGGTGATGTTTTTTATCTACGATGCACTGGAGTCGACATTACCCCCGGCAGGTCTCTACCGTGTTGGCGATGGCAGGCAGACGAGGGTGCTCGATACTGCCGCCGCGGCAACGCGTGATGCCTATCATCAGCGCTTTATCGTGCGGCGTGATTCACTGCAGCGCATGTGTCGACGTCATGGCATCTGTTTTATCCCTTGTTTAACCACGCAGCCGTTTGCAGAGCGGCTGCGTGATGGCTTAGGTCTACGCGGAGCCGCATGATGGGTGAAGATGCCGAGCTGCCGCTGCGCGACATTCATCTGCCCGAAGCAATTTCGTGGTGGCCGCCTGCACCGGGTTGGTGGCTATTGCTGAGCGCGGTATTGATCTGTGCATTAGTGGTGTGGTGGTGGCAACAGCGCAAAGCGGCAACGCGTGTGCGCGTGGCCGCAGTGGCCGAATGGGAGAAACTACTGCATGAGTTTCAGCAACAGCAAGATACAAGCCGGCTGGTACGCGAATTATCCACCCTGTTACGCCGCGCCGCGTTGAGTTGCTACCCGCGGGCAGAGGTTGCTGGGTTGAGTGGTGAAGCGTGGTTGCATTTCCTTGATACAACACATCCGCAGCCGCAGCAGAGCGCCTTTAGTGAAGGTGTCGGGCGCCTGCTGCTGGATGCGCCTTACCGCCCACAAGTGGATGGTGATGGGTTGGCATTGCACGCATTGTGCGGCGAGTGGCTTGCGAAATTGCCTGCACAAGGGCGAGGTCAGTGATGGCTGAATTGCCACTTCAATTTGAATGGCCGTGGCTACTGCTGCTAATTCCGCTCCCCCTCTTGATTCGTTGGTGGGTACCGCCCGCTGCAAACAGTCATGATGCGGTATTGCGTGTGCCGTTTTTAGATGACTTTGCTGAGGCGGGGAGTGCATCGCCTTCGCATCCCTTAAGCGGGGTGCGCTGGGCGTTATGGTTTGCCCTGCTAGGGTGGGTGTTGCTGGTGATCGCCTGCGCACGTCCGCAGTGGCAAGGCGAGCCTGTGGAGCTACCGGTGAGCGGGCGTGATCTAATGTTAGCAGTGGATCTTTCCGGCAGCATGGAGGTTGAAGATTTTGAATGGA
>JALSHQ010000016.1 GCA_026982145.1 Gammaproteobacteria bacterium
ACGCGCGCCAATTTCTATCGGTGATGGAGAAGCCCGATGTGGATCACATTGAAGGGCTCTCACCGGCGATCTCGATTGAGCAAAAGACAGTTTCACACAACCCGCGTTCCACGGTCGGTACCGTCACCGAGATCTACGACTACCTGCGCCTCCTCTTTGCCCGCGCCGGTGAGCCGCGCTGCCCCACACACCACCAGCCACTTGAGGCGCAGACAGTGAGCCAGATGGTGGACCACATCCTCGCGCTGCCTGACGGATCACGCATGATGCTGCTCGCACCGGTCGTGCGCGACCGCAAAGGTGAGCACACCCAACTGCTCGAAGAGCTGCGGGCGCAAGGTTACATTCGCGTCCGTATTGATGGTGAGATTGTCGAACTGGAAAAACCGCCAACATTGGACCTGCATAAGAAACATACGATCGAAGTGATCATCGACCGCTTCAAGATACGTGCCGACATTCAGCAACGCCTCGCAGAATCGATTGAAACCACACTGCACCTGACCGATGGCATCGCAAAAGTCGCCTTTATGGATGAGGCAGAAAGCAGTGGCGAAGAGCATCTATTCTCCGCCAAATTTGCCTGCCCACATTGTGGTTACAGCATTTCGGATCTGGAACCCAAGCTCTTTTCGTTCAACAGCCCTGCCGGAGCCTGCGCCACCTGTGATGGCCTCGGCGTGATGGAGTTTTTTGATCCGGAGCGAGTGGTCACCCACGCAGAGCTTAGCCTAGCGGCCGGCGCGATTCGCGGGTGGGATAAGCGCAATGCCTATTATTCCCGGCTGCTTAACGCGCTCTCAAATCACTATGATTTCGATCTCGACACCCCCTTTGCAGAGCTGCCAAAAGCGACGCGCCACACCATCCTTTACGGCAGTGGCGATGAACAGATCGAGTTTACCTATTTTAACGAACGCGGCGGCAACGAAAAAAGAAGCCACAGCTTTGAAGGGATCATCCCCAACATGAAGCGCCGCTACCGCGAAACGGAATCCAATGTGGTGCGCGAAGAGCTCTCCAAATATATCAGCCACCAGTCGTGCTGCGATTGCGCGGGCACTCGCCTGCGCACCGAAGCACGTAATGTCTTTGTGGCCAACACCACCATGCCGGAAGTGACGGCCATGCCGGTGGGGCGTGCGCATGAGTTTTTTAGCCAGCTCACGTTACCGGGCTGGCGGGGCGAGGTTGCCGACAAAATCGTTAAAGAGATCAACCAGCGCCTCGGTTTTCTGGTGAATGTTGGGCTCGATTATCTGGCACTCAACCGCACTGCCAGCACCCTCTCCGGCGGGGAGACACAGCGCATTCGCCTTGCCAGTCAGATCGGCGCGGGGCTTGTTGGGGTGATGTATGTGCTCGACGAACCCTCCATCGGACTGCATCAACGCGACAACGACCGCCTGCTGCAGACACTGGCTTACCTGCGTGACCTCGGCAACACCGTGATTGTGGTGGAGCACGATGAAGATGCCATTCGCTCGGCCGACCATGTGCTCGACATCGGCCCCGGTGCAGGCACCCACGGCGGCGAGATCATTGCTCAAGGGACGCCAGCTGAGATCATGGCCTGCCCTGATTCACTGACCGGCCAATACCTCACCGGCGTAAAGCGCGTCGAAATTCCTGAGCAGACCGTGCCTAGCGACCCGGCTCGGCAATTAAAGATTTTCGGTGCCAGTGGCAACAACCTTAAATCGGTTGATGTATCAATCCCATTGGGGTTGATGTGTTGCATTACTGGTGTTTCTGGCTCAGGCAAATCAACCCTCATCAACGATACGCTCTATCGCCACGCCGCCATGGCGATCAATGATGGCAACCATGACCCCGCACCGTGCGACAAAATTGAAGGGTTAGATCAGTTCGATAAGGTGATCAATATCGACCAAAGCCCGATTGGCCGCACCCCCCGCTCTAACCCAGCCACCTATACCGGGCTATTCACGCCCATTCGTGAGCTCTTTGCCGGCACCCAAGAGGCGCGCTCACGCGGTTACACGCCCGGCCGCTTTAGCTTTAATGTAAAAGGCGGGCGCTGTGAGGCGTGCCAAGGTGATGGTGCTATCAAAATAGAGATGCACTTTCTACCCGACACTTATGTGCCGTGCGATGTCTGCAAAAACAAACGCTATAACCGCGAAACGCTTGAGGTTAAATACAAAGGCAAAAATATTCACGAAGTGCTGGGCATGCCGATCGAAGAAGCGCTGGAGTTCTTTAGTGCCGTGCCCGTGATTCATCGCAAATTACAGACGCTGGTTGATGTCGGCCTCTCGTATATCGAACTAGGGCAAAATGCCACCACTCTCTCCGGTGGAGAGGCTCAGCGTGTCAAGTTATCTCGCGAGCTCTCTAAGCGCGGCACCGGTACAACACTTTATATTCTTGATGAGCCGACCACTGGGCTGCATTTTCACGACACTCGGCAACTGCTCAAAGTGCTGCACCGCTTACGCGACCAGGGGAACACTATCGTCATTATTGAACACAACCTGGATGTGATTAAAACAGCCGACTGGATCATCGACCTCGGCCCCGAGGGGGGAGAAAAAGGGGGTGTGATTGTCGCATATGGCACACCTAGCGACGTGGCGCATAACCCCGCATCGGTCACCGGCCCTTTTCTCAAGGAGGTGCTGGAGCACCCATCCCAAGCTGTCGCGAGCATCACAAAACTTGCACAAGTATCTTAAAAAAAACTGCCTCAACCTGTCTGTGCGATACCGGTTTGCTGTGCTGTTATCGCTGCTGTTATGGCTCCCCCCCACGCAGGCTGTTGAGCTTCCTGATATTGGCGACTCTTCAGAGTCCTACCTCTCTCTTGCTGAAGAGAACCGCATTGGTGAAGCATTTATGCGAAATCTTCGTGGGGCATTGCCTATTATTTATGACCCAGAAGTTGAAAGTTACATCACCGCCCTCGGTGAGCGTTTAACGACTCACAGCAATAGCCAGCAACATTTTAAATTCTTTGTCATCAATGATTCCGCCATCAACGCCTTCGCAGGCCCCGGCGGCCACATTGGCATTAACAGCGGCTTGTTCATGACAACAGAGGATGAGAGCGAACTCGCTTCAGTGGTCGCACATGAAATTGCTCACGTCACACAACGTCATTTAGCCCGCGCCTTTGAGGCTGCTAAAAAAAGCAGCATACCCACTGCCGCCGCCATTATTGCCGCCATTATACTCGCCAGCCAAGGCTCAGACCTTGGTGGGGCTGCAATTGCCACAACCCTTGCCAGCAGCACCCAGAAGCGCATTAATTTCACCCGCCAGAATGAGAAAGAAGCCGACCGATTAGGCATGGCGCTGCTCGCATCCAGCCACTTTGACCCACAGGGGATGCCCACCTTCTTTAAGCGCCTTTATCGCCGTAACAAAGGCTATGACAACCAAAACATAGAGTACCTGCGCACCCATCCACTCACACTATCGCGAGTATCGGACACCCGTAACCGTGCGGCACAATATCCAACCCCCGACAGCCACGATCAAACTAACTATCTGTTGATCAAAACCAAATTGCAGGTATTGAGCAGCCATGATTACACCGAAATTATCGCCTACTTTAAAGATCGACTAGAGAAAAACCCGGCACAACAACCAAACACTGCACGCTACGGCTACGCACTCAGTCTGGCAAAAGCAGGAAAGTTCCAATTGGCCATGCAGCAGATGGGAGTGTTGATTAAAGAGAAGCCCGAGCAGGCCAACTATCAGGTGGCCGCCGCCAATATCGCCTATGCAGCCGGAGACTTCGCACGCGCCGTCACCATTTGCGAAGAGAGCTTAAAAATATTCCCGCACCATCATGCACTCACCGTACTCTACAGCATGACCCTTATCAAACAGGGTGAAGCAAAAAAAGGCAGCGCGTTATTATACGAGCATATAAGGCGATACCCATCGAGCCCCCAGCTTTATAAATTACTTGCTCAAGGTGAACATCAGAATAACAACCTCACTGCATCGCATGAAGCCCTGGCTGAGTACTACTACTTGATGGGGCAACTGCACAGCGGCGTTGAGCAGCTTGATATCGCATTAAAATCAATTCAGGCTTCAGATAGCTCAGCACAAGCTCGCATTAAATATCGACAAGAACAGATGGAAAAAGAATTAGGGGAGTTTAAGTAACTTTCTCAGCATCATACAGGCAAAGGTCAATATAAAAAGTTGTTCCTTTTCCCTCTTCAGTAGCAAACCCTATGGCGCCCTTCATCATTTCCATAATCGCCTTTGAGATGCTTAACCCCAACCCCGTGCCACCCACTTTGCGGGTGTCAGAACCATCAGCCTGACTGAATTTCTCAAATATCCTGCTTTGAAATTTAAGTGGAATCCCGATCCCAGAATCTTTGACCTCAACCCGAACCATGCCACCCTTTTGAATCACATTAATTTCAACATCGCTATTCTCAGATGAAAATTTAGCCGCGTTTGATAGCAGGTTATTGAATACCTGCATTAAACGGTCTCTGTCTGCATGCACCTTAATCCCTTGCGCGACCTCTTCTTTGAGGCAGTAATGGACTTGGTATTGGTCACCATAGGGCTGGTTCGCCTCAATCGCTTGTTTCAACAGCGGCATTAAGTCTACCGCTTCCATCACAAAGCTCATATTGCCCGATTCTATTTTATCGATATCCAAAATGTCATTAATCAGAAAGAGCAGGCGCTCAGTGTTGCTATATGCGATATCGATTAGCTTATTCACCTCAGGCTGAAGTGCACCCATAACACCACTTGAAACGAGCCCCAATGAGCCACGTATTGACGTTAGCGGTGTTCGTAATTCATGACTGACGGTTGATGTAAATTCAGACTTAAAACGGGAGACATCTTCGGCTGCGTGCAGCGCCTCTTCGGCCTCCTTCGCTAGCACCTTTAACACCTCTTCCCGCTGAACCATCGAGGTTACATCCGTAATTTGCACCAAGCAGTAATCATCACCATTACTGCGAATGGGCTTGACCGTCACGGACTGTTCAATGCGATGCTTCTCGCCATTCCCACCTGCAAAAAACAGAGGGAATATCGCCTTATTTAATGAGCGAGACAACAGCGATGCTGTGCGAGAATCCAGCGCTGCATTAATCACGGATGCGACTCTTTTGCCTGCCAATGCTGGAAAAACCTCACTAAAGGTAAAGCCGATGGCCTCATCCCTTTCAATCGATGATGCCTTCACCATCCATTCATTCCACAATACAATTTTGCGCTCGCTATCTATTAGAAAAAGGCCGTTTTCACTTAAATCGAGTACCTTTTCAAACAGGTGATCAGATTCCTGCATGGCTGTGCAGCGCGAATTTCTTTTACCATCAGATGGCATGAATTTGCTCATCAAGCTGAGTCATGAAGTTTTGTAACGAATCGACATTAAGCATCATGGTCACATAACCATTAATCGACTGGCTTTCTAAGCCAAAATCGACTTTGATAAACATCACCAAATCTTCATTGCCAGCATCAACAGCATAGATCTCTTTACCGGTCCCTTTTATAAAGCGCGGCAATGAGCTCACGATTTCCTGCTCTAAGATATTGGCAACACTGCTCACCACTGCATTTAAGATGATATTGCCAATTTCACACATCGCCTCCTGCTCCATTTCCGTTAGATTTTCAACTGAGACGCTTTCACCCAGCAGGATCCTAACGATCGAGAGTGTTTTTTCTTCGGGAAACATCAGTAAGGCGTCGCCAGAAAGCGCACCACTCATGCTCTGCGTCACGCCACTCATTTTTGACTCACTTGTCTGGTCAAATTTATTAGCGGCAATATTACGCTGCAAGAAATCTATCTCCGGCACGGAAAGTGCCACCTCTTCGTTGACCATTTCACTTAACACAGAGGCGGCACTGCCCATGCTTATGTTCAGCACCTCTGTAATATAGTCCCGCTGGATGTCATTAATTTCTAACATTTCGCTACTCAACCTGCGACATAATGTTAGCAATCTTCGCCTCGGTGATCGGCTTTTTCTCGAACCCGATCCCTAGCGCACTCGCACGTTGCTGAATACTGTCCTGAACATTGGCCGTCAGCATCGAAATATGAGCATCGGGGTAATGCGCTTTCATCTGCTCGGAAAGCATCATTCCATTCATGCCAGGCATATTAAAATCAATGATCATTAAATCGATGGCTTCACCCACGTGCGTCAATGCCTCATCGCCGCTTCCAGACTCCAAAATAACCCACTCAGGATGACGATCAACCACGACGCTCTTAATCAACATACGCGAAACACGACTATCATCAACAATCAACACAGTCTTTTCAGCCACTCTAACCACCTCCAATGTGATCCGTTAATAGATTCAACCACAACCATCCACGCCGCTGGCAAAAATTATTGAAGCAACGGCCAAATCAAAGCCACTTGGGAAGCACTAAACGACTGAAGAAGTATAAAAAGAGGGGTTAATATGTGCGCGTAGATAACCACAGCACATGACTAGACACCTTGTCATACTCTTATTCAACACTGTTATTTCCTAACCAGCGGCGCCAACTTCCCTATTATTGCTATTAACGGCATCAGAAAAAGATTACTTAAGCTCTGATGCTTATTTTGTTTAAGGTGAATTCTAAACAGAAAATCATAACTTCCGATCAACATTCAAATATAACCATGATAGAATACTAAGGAGCCTCTGATTTATTCATGAACTCGTGTCTTGCGCCTGAAATATCCATCTTCTGCGTTGCAAATCTTCGCAATAGCCCGCTATT
>JALSHQ010000017.1 GCA_026982145.1 Gammaproteobacteria bacterium
AGCAAGATCGGTATAAAGCGTGTCTGGCAGATTATGCCGCATCGCCTCACCGATCAGGTGGTATTGATCCCAACTCGCTGTGTCACCATTCGCACTCATCTGATGCAGCACCTCCGAACACTCCTGACTTTCAAGTTCACCGTCTACCATCGATGAAATTTTTTCCTGAAGGCTGGCCGCAGAACTTGCCACCGGAATCTCTGAAGAAGTATCTATTTTTGACATAATTAATACCTAAACCTAAATCTAATTCACCTGATTTAATTCAACAGCGTTTTCAATTTACCTTGTATCGTTTCACGCGCCCTAAAGATTCGCGAGCGCACCGTGCCCACGGGGCATGTCATCACCTCTGCAATCTCTTCATAACTCAAACCTTCGAGTTCTCGCAATGTGATCGCGATGCGCAAATCTTCTGGCAGCGCTTCAATCGTCTCTGCCACAATGCGCTCAATTTCATCCTTCAGCAACAGGCGCTCTGGCGTTGCGTACTCCTTAAGCGCCGACCCCCTCTCAAATTGCTCCGCTTCACTCGCGTCAACATCAACGCTAGGCGGTCTTCGCGCCTGTGCAACCAGGTGGTTTTTCGCCGTATTAACTGCAATGCGGTATAACCAAGTATAAAATGCGCTCTCCCCACGAAAATTGGGAATCGCTCGATAGGCCTTGATAAAGGCCTCCTGAGTCACATCCAGCACATCACCAGAGTCATTCAGAAAGCGCGAGACTAGCTTGGTTATTCGGTGTTGATACTTTGTTACAAGAATATCAAAAGCCTGCTTGTCACCACGCTGCGCGCGCTCAACCAAATACTGGTCGGTTTTATCGCCCATACAAACAAACCCCTAAAACGGTAAAGGCTTGCCTGCGTCTGCTAATTTTCATAGGACAACTTGGATACTGTTTGGTTCGGAATTAAATGAAAGAATATTAAACACTTTCACGACGTTATTTAAGAGTTGGCCATAGTAATAGATCTAAGACCACCATTCCAGCGACGCAATATACCTGACAGCGGCAGTCAAGCATAGCCCGGAAGGGCAATCCCGTTAGCGGCCAGCCTTATCAAAAAAACTGAAACTTCCTGTATAATCTATATATTCAACCTTCTAATGTTGTAAACAACCCTCAAAGCCCCCGTTTATGAAAGACGCAGACACCCTCCAGCGCTTCCTGTTTGAAAACAACAATGTTCGCGGCACATTTGTTCACCTCGCTGCCAGCTACCAAGGAACACGTAATCGCTATGCATACCCAGAAGCAGTGGCTCAGCTGTTTGGCCAAGCACTGGCTGCCAGCACCCTGCTTAGCTCAACCATCAAGTTCAAAGGCTCATTAATTTTGCAGGTACAAGCAGATGGCCCCGTTAGCCTGCTCGTTGCACAGTGTGATGATCAAAAGCATATTCGTGGCCTTGCGCGCTGGCAGCAAGAGGTCTGCGGAGAGTCACTGAAAGATGTTTTTGGCGAGGGCCATATCACGATCACAATCAACAGTGATCATCAACAAGAGCGCTATCAAGGGGTTGTTAGCTTAGAAGGTTCGCTATTGAGTGACGCCATTGAAAGCTATTTTCAGCAATCTGAGCAGCTAGATACTCGTCTATGGCTACTTGCCGACCACCGGCAAGCGGTCGGACTCTTGCTTCAACGACTACCGAGCGATACGGCTGATGAGCACTTCTGGCAACACATTGAAACACTCGGGCAAACCATCACCAGTGAAGAGCTCCTTCAGCTCAGTTCAACAGAGATACTGCACCGCCTCTTTCATGAAGAGGATATTCGCCTTTTCGAACCGGAGCCCGTGAGCTTTCGCTGCAGCTGTCACCGCGAAAAAATCATCACCATGATTCGTACTCTAGGCTACGATGAAGCTTGCGCCATTATCGAAGCACAAGGCAAAATCGAAGTCAGCTGTGAATTTTGCAATCAGCAGTACCGTTTTGACCGCGTCGATACTGAAGCGTTGTTTGCCAGTCACGCCTCCCCATTCACACCAGAAACCTCGCAATAAGAAAGCTCAGACTTCCAGCAGGGCTTACATTAACCATTGCTGTCCAAAATAAAATAAATCACATTGAGTTTTTATTGAGAATTCACCACTACCGGAAAACATATCAAAATTAGGGATGGATAAGGAATCTTTCTTCAGATGAAAAGCCCCCACTGGGAGGGCTATGGTCGCTTAAAAGCGTTGCCTACGAAATAACAATTTCATTGGTATGAAAAGCAAATCAATAGACCTTAGTCGGTTACACTGAAAAAATTATAGACTGGGAGGGCAATAATGAGCAAGAAAAATATTTTAGGCCTCGACCTTGGGACGAATTCTATCGGATGGGCGCTGCTTGAAGCTAACAAGGGTAAGCCCAACAAAATTATCGATCTCGGCAGCCGCATTTTCATCAAGGCAGTTGAAGAGAAAACACCTACGCCAAAAAACGTTAAGCGACGAAATTCCAGGTTAGCACGCCGTGTCACTCAACGTCGCGCCCGTCGCAAGCAACGCATGCTCAATTATCTGGTTAAACTGGGATTACTCCCTAAAGAACTGCAAGGCCATGCGCAGCCTGAAACCATTCTCAATAGCCTAGGAGACCCTTACCAGCTACGCGCCAGAGGGCTTGATCACCCACTGTCGCCTCATGAAATGGGACGTGTGCTTCTTCACCTGGTGCAACGGCGCGGTTTTCTCAGCAACCGTAAAACCCTGCTGGGCGATATGGTGGATGACCCCGATGTGCTGGAGATACTGGCAGAACTTGAGAATCAAGTAGAAACAGCATCAGAACGGGCCAAAGAAGAGACGGCCTTCAAGAAAGAGATCAACGAACTGCGTTCTAAGATTCAGGCCGAAGGATATCGAACACTGGGAGAATACCTCGCCAGCCTCGACCATCACGACTGTAAGCGTAATCGCTCTCGTGAAGCTGGACACCGCCGCACTGACCGCCAAATGTATCGCGAGGAGCTGGATCTGATCTGGCAACAACAAAGAAACAGTAATAATATTTTGACTGATGATGTAAAGGAGCAGATTGAACAGATCATCTTCTATCAACGCCCACTAAAATTGCGCTCAGACCGAATCGGGAAATGCTCCCTTGAACCCAATAAAAACAGAGCAAGAATCGCCCGACTGGAGTGCCAGCGTTTTCGCTACCTGCAAGATATCAACCATCTGAAATATCTCTACCCTGGCAGTGAAGAGTGGATATCGATTAACCAGAATGATCGTGAAAAACTTATCCAGTTACTAGAAAAAAAAGCAAACCCCACCTTTAAAACCGATGTAAGGAATACGCTGGGTTTAGACAAAAAAACTGAATTTAACCTCGACAATGAAAACAAAAAACTCAAAGGCAACATTACGGCCTGTGAGATACGTGCCGTATACCCTGAGTGGGATGAGCTTAACGCAGATAAACAACAATTATTGGTTGAGGATTTGCTCACTATCCAGAAAAAATCAGTACTTAAAAAACGACTTGTTACCCACTGGGATATCGACAAACTAACCGCTGTTAATCTCTGCATGGTTGAGTTTGAACCCGGCCACAGCAACCACTCAGCCAGGGCGATCAATAAACTCTTGCCTTATCTGAGTCAGGGCCAACGCTATGACGAAGCAAGAGTAAGCGCTGGCTACGGATATGAAGTTAAAGAGATCAACATTTCAGCACGGCTCGGCACTCCGCCTGAAATCAGTAATCCCATCGTGCAAAAAGCACTGCATGAATTGAGACGATTAATTAATGCCATTATTGCTGAATACGGCAAGCCCGATGTGATTCGCATTGAGATGGCACGTGATCTGGAGATGAATACCAAAAAGTATAAGGCCTTCACTAAACAGCAGAATGCCAACACCAAGGCTAATGATGAAGCGATAGACAGATATCGAGAGATAGGTGCTAAAAACTCACACCTTCAATTAGGAAAATACCCCAACAAGGCTGATAAAATTCGTTACCGCCTCTGGAGAGATCAGGGTGAACGCTGCGCCTATAGTAACAAACAGATCACGCTTGCTACGTTATTCAGTGCCGAGATTGATATAGACCATATTTTACCGTATAGCGAATCACTGGATGATTCCTATATGAATAAAGTGGTCTGCTACGCAGGTGAAAATCGTTACAAAGCACAACGAACGCCTATCGACGCCTTTAGTGGGGACAATGACAAATGGGAGCAGATCGTCCAGTCAATTAACCGCTGGCACAAGGGGCTAAGGTCAAAGCGTGACCGCTTCTATCAAACCGCTGCCGACGTACAACAACGTGATTTCATCAACAGCCAGCTCAATGATACACGTTATATCAGCAAAGTTGCGCAAGGCTATCTGGCTCAACTTGGCGCAGATATCACAACCTGCAAAGGCGCCACCACCTCCTGGGTCAGGCATCAATGGGGACTTAATAATCTTATTGGAAAAGAAAATCAGAAAGATCGCTCCGATCACCGACACCACGCCATTGATGCTGCTGCTATCGCCTGTATTGATCGCGCCTTTTACAGCGCGCTGGTAAGGCAAGCCAAAGATCTCGAATGCCGACAACCTGCCATCAATATAAAAGACCTTGTTTTTGACCCGCCCTGGGATGGGTTCAGGGATGAGCTCTCCACGCGGCTAAATGAAATCATTATTTCCCATACCCCGCAGAAAAAATTAAGTGGCGCCCTGCATGAAGAGACAGGGGTTGGCTACATCGACGGTGTAGGAACAGTTTATCGCACTAATCTTGATAGTAATTTTAAAGTAGCTCAGTTAAAAAAAATTGTCGATGATGAGGTCAAAAAGGTCGTCACAGCGCACGTGGAGAGTTACGACAATAACCCCAGGCTGGCCTTTTCCGAAGGGATAAAAGTGCTACATAAGGATGGAATAACGCCAATTAAACGAGTACGCATCGTACAGTCAAAAACCAATTTAAAGAAACTGGAAAAGAGTAAGTTTGGCGTTACTAATAATGATGGAAAAATATTTAAATGGCTCGCTTATGGGAACCTACACCACGTTGAAATTATAAAAAATATCAAAAACGATAAATACAGCGGTCGATTTGTCACCACCATGGAAGCACACCAGCGTGCCAAGGGGATTGGCATGGCCAAACAACCCATTACCCAGTTTGATCATGGATCCGATAATGAAGTTGTGATGGCATTACATATCAATGATTTAGTCAGTATTAACAGGGAGGGCAAGCGCTATTTCTATCGAGTACAAATATTGGACTCACCCAACAAGCGAATAAAACTACGTTTACACACAGCATCAACATTAAATAATGATCACGAAACCCTTCCCGATAGAGAGTCAACCGTTCCATCACTAATGAAAGCCAACATACAGTTGCATAAAATTAACGCCATAGGAAAATTGGTTTTGTGATTAAGCGCATTATCGACATAAGTGAACAGGCCTATGTTCACACCAGGCATCAACAGATGCTGATTGAGCGTGATGGCGAAACCATTGGAACAATACCCATTGAAGACCTTGGCATCATCATTCTGCAACATCCTGCAATTGTCATCAGTCAGGCGGCTATCATCGCTTGCCAGCAGAATGGTGCGGTGATTGTTTTCTGTGATGAGCACCGCCTTCCCTATTCGGTGCTGCTGCCACTCAGTGATGGCCACACACTGCACACAAAAATTTTGCGTGAGCAGATTGCCATCAATCAGCCGACTAAAAAACGGCTCTGGCAGCAGATCGTCCAGCACAAAATTCACCAACAGCACGAAACACTAAGAATATTCAATAAAAATACAAAACCACTTGAGCGGCTAGCCAGACAAGTCAAAACAGGCGATAGTGAAAACCACGAAGCACAAGCGGCACAAAAGTACTGGCGACTGCTGATGGGAGATGAGTTTCGGCGTGACCGTAATATTGGCGGTATCAACACGCTACTCAACTACGGTTACGCCGTGATCAGGGCGATGGTAGCAAGAGCGATTGTCGGCAGTGGACTCCACCCCTCTGTCGGCCTTCACCATCGAAATCAATACAATGGCCTTTGCCTTGCCGATGACCTGATGGAACCGTTTCGCCCCTGGGTCGATCGCATTGTTTATCGTATTGCCCAACAGCAGGCAATCCCCACCATCGATCAGGAGACAAAGGCACTGCTGTTGCAACTTCTTAGCCAGAATGTTCGTCTCGGTGAACGTTCGATGCCGTTAATGGTTGCCTGCCACTATCTTACAGCCAACCTAAAACAGGCTTTCAGCGACAGAAAAGTTAAGCTGGACTACCCACATTGGGTTGAGTCTGAGTCGTGACCTTTGGTGGACTCAACACCATGTGGATAATTGTTCTGTTTGACCTGCCCACTGACACGCCAAAAGCGAGAAAAGAGTACACCCAATTCAGGAAACATCTACTGGACGACGGTTACACCATGATGCAATATTCAGTCTACATGCGCCACAGTGCCAGTGATGAGAATGCACTTGTCCACACCAAACGTGTAAAATTGGCACTACCGCCCGATGGGGAGGTTAGAATCATCAAAATCACCGACAAACAGTTTGGAAATATCGATGTTTTTTATGGGAAAAGGCGAAAATCAATTGAATCCCCACCACTCCAGCTCCAGTTTTTCTGACCCCACACTCGTTCATTCCCCTGCCTATTCAATAAGT
>JALSHQ010000018.1 GCA_026982145.1 Gammaproteobacteria bacterium
ACACCACTGGCACCACGAATGGCACCCACTTTATCGAGCTTAATGCGTACCCAGCAGATATCAAACTCATCAAGAATGATGGCCGCCACATTTTCGGCCAGCGCTTCCACCAGCTGGTAACTGCTTCCCTCTACAAAGCTGATGATCCGTTTAGAGAGCCCTTTGTAATCGAGGGTATCTTCAATCGCATCACTGGCGGCCGCCTTGCGAATATCAGTCGCCATTTCAAGATCAAAACTGATGGTCTGTTTAATTTTGCGCTCCCAATCAAAGATGCCGATGACGGTCTCTATTTTGAGCGCTCGCAGGTAGATTATGTCCATAACTTGAAGGTCGATATTTATATGTGAAGTGAGTGAATCTGAGGTGGTATCATAGGCATACTTTCAGCCATAGATTCAGTTTAGCAGTATATAAACACGTGCCACAATGATCACCGCCACCATCGCCATCGCTCTCGCCTACCTGATCGGTTCACTCTCCACTGCGATCATCGCCTGCAAGCTCACCGGGCTGCCGGACCCACGCGGTCAAGGGTCAGGTAACCCTGGGGCGACTAATGTACTGCGCTTCGGCGGCAAAAAAATCGCCATCATCGTGCTGCTCGGCGATATGATTAAGGGGCTACTGCCAGTGCTGGCGGTCTCACAGCTTGGCGGCTCCCCGCTATTGATTGCGCTGACCGCAGCTGCGGCATTTTTAGGGCATCTCTACCCCATTTTCTTCGGCTTTAAAGGGGGCAAAGGGGTTGCGACGGCACTCGGTGTCATACTCGCCATTTCATGGTTGGCCGGCCTAACCGTACTAGCGGTATGGCTACTGGTCGCTTTTGCGCTGCGCTATTCATCACTCGCGGCACTCAGCGCATCGATCTCTGCACCGTTGATCTGCTGGTTCTATCGCCCCGACATCGAAATACTCGTGATGATGATCGGCATGAGTACACTGCTCGTGTGGCGTCACCGTACCAATATCCAGAATTTACTACAGGGCAAGGAAGCTCGAATAGGAGAGAAGAAAAAGCCCCAAGAAAAATAGCCTGTTTTAAGCCGCGAGCAACTGCTATAACGCTGTCAATGTGTCGATCGGCCAGCGTGCACGCGCTTCAAACCCGGGCGGCCCCCACTGCCCCGCCTGCAATCTCAGGCAACCCGCATAGGCGATCATCGCGCCGTTATCGGTGCAGAACTTCAACCTCGGATAGGCTACCTGCGCCCCGACTTTCTGCGCCATTTTATTCAGCCGTGCCCGCAATGCACTATTGGCGCTAACACCTCCCGCCACCACCAGTTGCTTGATGCCCGTTTCACCAATCGCACGCTGACACTTAATGGCTAACGTTTCGACCGCTGCGGTTTGAAAGGCAAGTGCGATATCCGCTTGCGTCTGATCGGACAAGCCATCCAAGTGATGGGCATGCAGGGTGTTCATCGCAAAGGTCTTTAGCCCGCTAAAGCTGAAATCCAGCCCGGGGCGATCCGTCATCGGGCGCGGAAATTTGAAACGGGTTGGATCCCCCTTTTTAGCGGTCTGCTCCAATATCGGTCCACCGGGATAACCAAGACCGAGTAATTTGGCCGTTTTATCAAAGGCCTCACCGACCGCATCGTCCAATGACTCGCCGATGACCTTGTACTGCCCAACACCTTTAACGGTAATCAACATCGTATGACCACCGGAGACCAGTAGCGCAATAAATGGAAACTGCGGCGGATCCGCTTCTAGCATCGGCGCCAGCAAGTGCCCCTCTAAGTGATGCACCCCAATGGCGGACACCCCCCAACCCCATGCGAGGCTGCGCCCGGTAGCCGCGCCCACTAGCAGCGCACCCACCAGACCTGGCCCTGCGGTGTAAGCGATGCCGTTAATCGTTTCACGAGTGGCTCCCGCCTGCGCCATCGCCTCCCGAATGAGCGGCAACAGCTTGCGCACATGATCGCGGGAGGCCAGTTCCGGCACCACGCCGCCATACGCTGAGTGCATGGCCACTTGACTATAAAGCACATCTGAGAGTAATCCATTTTGGGCATCATAAATCGCCACGCCAGTCTCATCGCAGGAGGTTTCAATCCCAAGCACGCGCATTAAATTGCCACTCGTTTCTTTGTTATGGTCATAGTGAGGCATTATAGCCAAGCACTCCTTTAGCTGCCTTATGATTTGCCGAAAAAGAGCGATATACTATGCGTTTCGCTAAACTCCACTGACTAAATGGCTGAATAGACAACCATGACAAACCTTGCAATCCAGATTAAAGGTCTGACCAAGATCTATCCCCCCGATAACAGAGCCGTTGAGACGCTTGACCTTGAGATTAAAGAGGGTGAGATCATGGCGCTGCTCGGCCCTAACGGTGCGGGTAAAAGCACCACGATCCGCGCCGCTTCCACACTCTGTGGCTTCGATGAAGGCAAGGTGATGGTGGCAGGTTTTGATGTTGACACCCACTCGCTTGAGGTTCGCCAATCAATCGGCGTTGTCGCACAACAGACCGGTATCGACTACTTCCTGACCGGACGCGAGAACATGGTGCTGCAAGGCCACCTCTACCGCATGAAAAAGGGGGCGATCAATGCGCGCATTGAAGAGCTTGCCCGTTATTTTGAACTCGACAGCAGCATCGACAATCTGGTCAGTACCTATTCCGGCGGGATGCGCAGAAAACTCGATATCGCCTGCGCCCTGATTCATCGCCCTAAAATCCTGTTTCTGGATGAGCCAACACTGGGACTCGACATCAAAAACCGTAAAATTCTGTGGCAGCATATTGAAAAACTCAACAAAGAATTTGGCCTAACGATTCTGCTCACAACACATTACCTTGAAGAGGCAGACAATCTATCGCACCAAGTCGCGATCATCAATGGTGGCAAGATTCAGGTAGTCGACACCCCCGATGCGCTGAAAAATAGCATTCACGGCGATTCAATCACCATCACCTTTGATGACGTGGGTAAGAACGAGCAAGCATTTTTTCACTATGCGCAGCAACAGCCCTATATTAAAGAGACCTCGTGGGAAGATAACAAGCTACACCTCTATGTTGAAGATGGTGGCGCTAATGTCGCGGCATTAATGGCGATCGCTGCAGAGAGCGGTGCGAAGATCGCCAACCTTTCATTGTCACGCCCAACGTTGGACGATGTTTTTCTCAAGTACACCGGCACCAGCATTCTCGATGTTAAAGAAGATGAAGGGGATGAGTGGTGGAAACAGTGGGCAGGTAAAGGGGGAAACAGTGGCAAATGGAAGAGCCAGTGGGGAGCGAACGATAGCGACGCAGAAGATGGCGGCGAGGATCAGTCGTGGAAAAACAGTGACTGGCTGCAAGAGGGCGATGATGGAAAAAACATCGGCGCTAAAAAAAGAGAAGAGGCGCAGTGGCAACAGGGAGAGTGGGAAAAGGAGAACAGCGCCTCCAGTGAGCAGGCCTCACAACAGAACGATTGGAAAAACAGTGAATGGAACAAAAACCGAGACGGCGGAGAGAAATAACCCATGCTTGCAGATACATGGCACCTGTTTAACAAATACATGCGCATTACGATGCGCATGCCAATGTGGACCCTATTTACACTGATTCAGCCGCTCATCTGGTTGCTTATTTTTGGGCAACTATTTAAAGAGTTTGTACAACTCGGTGATGAAGATTATATGGCCTTTATGGTGCCGGGCATCTTAGTAATGACAGTACTCTTTGGCTCGTCGTGGTCCGGCGTCAGCCTGTTGCGCGAGATTACTGCCGGCACTGTTGACAAGATGCTGGTCTCACCGGTCTCTCGCGTTGCCATTGTACTCAGCCGCGTACTGCACTCATCGGCTCAAGTGATTGCGCAGGCATTCATCATGCTGCTGGTCGCATGGGCACTGGGGGCAACACTCAACATGAACCCACTCTATTTATTAATGGCGATGCTGATTGTGTTTCTATTAGGCATTGGCTTTGCTGCGCTTTCAAACGGCTTTGCAATTGTATTGCAACGTGAAGAGCCGCTGGTGATGATTGGTAACTTGATGACGCTGCCACTGATCTTTTTTTCATCTGCCCTAGTACCGGAGCAGTTCATGCCAGATTGGATTCAGTTGATCTCTGCAGTCAACCCCATTAGCTATGCCGTTGATGCGATCCGCGCGGTACTTAGCACAACCCCGGACATGGCCGTGTTTGGCAAAGGGCTGCTGGTACTGACGCTGTTTTCAGGTGCGTCACTCGCATGGGCGGTGACCGCATTTAATGCGCTCAGAGATTAGGCGGTGTAAGCCCGCTATAACAGTAGATTAAAACCTACTGTTATGGCGTTT
This sequence comes from Gammaproteobacteria bacterium, assembly GCA_026982145.1. Taxonomy (GTDB): domain Bacteria; phylum Pseudomonadota; class Gammaproteobacteria; order SZUA-140; family SZUA-140; genus SZUA-76. The sequence goes on from JALSHQ010000018.1 coordinate 4,303, forward strand.
CTCTCAGAACCCGCCAATGAGGTACTCTGAGTTCTTAAGCCCGCATTAAATTCGTCCAATGTAATCGTCGTTCTGATTCCTAAGTTTGAGATCGTTTTAACGTAAGCATAATTGACAAACAGCCTGATCTTTCGGCTGACCCAATACGCCCCACCCCCGGAAAAATTATGAATACTGTTTTTTCGATATGATTGAAAATTTGTGAATGAATCCCGGTTTAGATAGCGGCTCATCGTATAACCATACCCAACATTCGCCGTGATACCGCTGCTAAACCGGCGTTCAAAACGAAGGTTCAATTGATGGTTGCGATAAGCGTAGTCACTGGCATTTATTTCTACATTGTCGTTTCTTGTATAGCTATACCCGAGTCTTACGGTGGTGCGTTCGTCAATGCTCTGATTAATATCACCACCGAAACGCAGTGATTCAGAACTAAATAAGCTATTTGAAATAGAGTCGAATTTTGTCTGCGATAGTGTCACGGTAAACCCTGTCATCACCCTTTCTTCAGAGAAAAGATCATACAACCGCCGGAACTTGGCTCTTGTCATAAACTCTGAGAAAAAAACATCTGCGGAGCTACTGCGCACCTCTGTCAGCAGCCCCTTTGAGCCTCGCTTGGTGTAGCCGCCGACGATGGTGTAACGCCCCGGCGTAATGGTAGCTGAAAGGCTGCTACTTGTATTCAAGAAATCGAACTGTCCCTTATGGTAGTTCGAATATGTGGGCGAGGAGGAAAGACGCAAACGAAGACCATTTTGCATTTTATATTGATATGAAAGATTAAACGACAGATCAGACCGCATCTCAGCACCGCTATTCGCGATAGTATCGTCAGCGATAATATTATCATCGTATGTCATGGAGTAACCAAGGCTTGCGGTCATCCCTTTAATCTTTTTCTCCGTAGCAAACAGCCTCGCTTTCACATTGTCAGCCATCTCTTCACTTGGGTTTTCCTGCAATATTCTGCGGTACTCACTGATCGCATCCTCTTCTTGGTTCAGCTTTTCAAGTGTACCGGCAAGATTTAAACGCGCACCGAAATTCCCCGGTGAAAGCCGGATAACATTTTCATAGGAATCCACTGCCTTTAGAAACTCCTCTTCACGCGAATAGATTAAACCAAGGTAAAAGTAGGCCAACATATTGTCAGGCCTATCCTCGATGATTTTTTTAAATTCACGCTCCGCAATGCCCAGCATTCCATCTTGAAAACTTTGCCTTGCGATCGCAAGGCGCAGTGAGCTCACCATGGCATCTGCTTTTTCTGGGTCTACAGTCAACATCACTCCCTGTGAGTACGCCGATGCGGCCTCATCATATTTCCCCAAATCATTTGCAATCGCGGCCTTGGCAGAGATGACCTGTAAATTATAAGGATCAAACTCAGCTGCTTTGGATATTATTTCATAAGCATCTTCTTTTCGTTTTTCGCGCATATATAGTTGCGCCAATTTAAAATAAGCCTCAATATCTTTTTCATTGCGGCTGATCCGGTCTTGCAAAAACTCCTCAATCACTTTCTTTTTCTCTATGCTGCTCATATCGTCAAAAACATCTGCGCCACTCATCGCCTCACCACTGATATTAGTCAATGTTTTCTCAGCCTCAGCCGCATATTTTGTGCCCTTCCCTTCAATAACAATCTGCTCTAGCAGGTCAACTGCTAAACCACTTCGCTTCGACATTAGGTATAAACCTGCAAGCTGAGATTTTGCTTCTAAATGACCCGGCGCGAGTGCCAGCACAGTTTTATAACTATTTTCAGCCTGATCAAATTTTCGCAACTGCGCATATAATCTAGCCGTTAGTATCAGTGCGGGTATGCTTTTTGGGTTAAGCGCCAACACATCTTTCAGAATGTCCAATGCATCCTGATGATTACCACTAGATGCAATTAGGTTTGCCTCAATAATCCCTAAGCGCTCCTGCGCACGCTTGCCCACTGGGCTATTCGCATCCAGCGAAACCACAGTTTCAAGGCTTTCGATGGTACGAGATACATCCCCACGACTCTCATAAATGCTCGCCATATTAAGGTAAGCATTCGCATATTTCGGGTTGATTTTAACCACCGCTTCAAACACGGCCAGTGCCTGGTCCATTTTCCGCATAAAAAAATAGCTTAGCCCTAAGCTATATCTAATCAGAAAGTCATCCGGATATTTCTGAACTAATCGTTCAAAAACAGGCAGCGCCTTGTCAACACTCCCGCTTCTTGCAAGTTTTGTGGCAGTAAGAAATGCGATTTTTTTAATTGCCTCTTCATGACTTTTAGACCCTACAACTGCAAGCTCGCTAATTTTTCGGTAGGTTTTAATCGCATCATCATACTTT
>JALSHQ010000019.1 GCA_026982145.1 Gammaproteobacteria bacterium
ACACCAACCTAGTATGAAAATGGTAGGGTTCTGTGAGATGTCAACTCTTTATTGTTCTCCCCCGTCATTTTATCGTCATTTACACTGGAATCTCTGCTATAAGTAATTACATGGATAGACCTCTTTTATATGCGGATGCGTGCGATAGAAACAGTGCGCCGATACTCGAAGTGATACAACCTTTGTTGAAGGATTGCCGCACTGTGCTTGAAATTGGCAGTGGTACAGGTCAACACGCCATCTATTTTGCGACACAGATGCCGCATCTTGTGTGGCACACCAGTGATAGAGCGGCTAACCATGCTGATATTAATGGTTGGCTGGCTAAGGCTGGGCTGGCGAATACGCGCGCACCGCTGTCACTGGATGTTGCGACGTCAGCTTGGCCTTCGTTAGCCGTTGACGCTGTTTTTTCTGCCAATACAGCGCATATTATGAGTTGGGAGGCGGTGACGATGCTCTTTTCAGGGGTGGGTCGTTTGCTTTCGCCAAATGGTTTATTCCTGCTTTACGGCCCGTTTAACTATGACAACCGTTACTCCAGTGAAAGTAACCGCTATTTTGACCAGCGCTTGAAACAGCGAGACTCGCAGAGCGGCATTCGTGACTTTGAGGCGTTAGATGCTTTGGCGCGGCAGGCCGGTATGGTGCTGCAACAGGATGATCAAATGCCCGCAAACAACCACCTGCTCTGTTGGCGGAAGTGTTGATCACTTTTGTCTATTCAAAAGGCTGGGTGGCGACTTCAAGGGTGGTGGTGCCATCTGTTAGCCAAATTGCACCGTCTTGAATGGTGCAGTTGAGCTGAATCTGTCGTGAGATGATCTGCTCAATGGGGGCATCATTACTGATGATCAACTGGTAAGCAGTGAAATGGTGGCTCTCTTTTGTGCGCGTTGAAAGCTGTTGCCACCAAATTTCACCGTTTCTTTGCTGGTAGCTATATACCACGACTTGCTTAGCTTTACCGCATGCTCTACGTAGCCGCTTTTCATCTGGCTGGCCTAGCTCGATCCACTGCTCTATTTCGCCACTGGCAGAGTGCCGCCATAGGTCGGGTTCATCAATACTACTAATCCCTTTTGTAAACTGCAGTTCAGGATGAGCGTTTAGTGCAAAAGCGATGATTCTGTAGAGCATGCGCGCGCTGTTTTCTGAGGGGTGACGTGCAATGGTCAGTGGGTGCAGTTGATAGTAGTGCAGGTCGATATTGTCAACCTGCAGATCAAGCTTAAAGATGGTTGCCTTGAGTGCCATTGTGTCCAGTAAAAATGTTCGGGTGGGGGGTAATCGCTGTGCTGGTTTGGTAATCCTGCTTCAGGTGCTGATAATAACGCGTACGCCATCGAGCCGTAGGCGCGCATCTTTTAGCGCTTCTGTTAATGCGGCGAGCTGCGCTTCAAAAAATTGAATCTCATCATTACGGACATTCGGATTCACTTTCTGCAGCGCTCTGAGGCGGTTGATCTCTCGAGTAAGCATCGTCTGTGATCGATTCTGTGCTTCCGTTAAAAAGGCCGGGACAAGTTTTTCTGCCTGCTGCTCCGCTAAGGGCACCATCTCACGGAATTTCTTACCGAAAGCACGGATGATTTTGTGGGTTGTTTCGCGATTCACTCGGGTGCGAATTTCTTGCAGCACTTCACTGGAGAGGTCGCTGCTGTAGTCGCGCCCTTGTGGGTCAATCATCACCCGAATTAAGGTGGGGGGAAGGTAACGACTTGACTGTAACGCACTGTTGCCACTGCTCTCTAGCACAAAGAGGCATTCGAGCAGTAAGGTGCCTGCGGGCACCGCTGGGTGTTTGATCGCCGCAATGGCCGTGTTGCCCTGTTCGTTGTTAAGCACCATCTCCAGCGCCCCGGTGGTAAGGGGGTGCTCCCAAGTGATGTAGTGAACATCTTCATTAGTGAGTGCGGTATCGCGCTCATAGGTGATGGTCATTCCTTCACTGTGGAGCCCCGGGAAACTGCTGTTTTGCATCTGGTCACCGGGGCGAATGATCTGGCAGGCATCACTGTGATGTTCGCTTTCGATGCCATAACAATCAAACACACGGGTGAGATAGTCGGCCAGTAGTGCACTGTTCTCATTTTGGCTCGCGGCAGTCTTGAGCTGATTTGCGATCAGTGGCCGACATGAGTTGTATTCCAGTAGCTGATCGCGCCCGTGTTGCAGTGCATCGTTGAGTTCTGCATGAACCTTCTGTGTGGTGATTATGAGAGCGGCCAAGTCGTCGTCGATTTCGTTGTTTGCATCGACTTGATAGAGCGTTTCGATTAACGTTGGCATCAATTTGGTGAAGACGTTATGACCCGCCGGGCAGGTCTGCTCAAAGGCGCTCAGCCCTTCGTGATACCAGCGGTACATCACCTCCTGTGCGGTTTTCTCCATGTAGGGTACGTGGATCTCGATGGTGTGTTGCTGGCCGATGCGGTCAAGCCGCCCGATACGCTGTTCCAATAGATCGGGGTTGAGCGGTAGATCAAACAGCACCAAGTGGTGGGCAAATTGAAAGTTACGCCCTTCACTGCCGATCTCGGAGCAGATTAAAACAGGGCTGCCGTATTCGGGGTCTGAAAAGTAGGCGGCGGCGCGGTCGCGTTCAACAATCGAAAGGTGCTCATGAAATAGTGCGGGGTAGACGCCATCTCTTTTGCGGAGCGCGTCCGCGATATCCATTGCGCTGCCCGCATCAGCGGTAATCACCAAAACCTTAGCGGGTTTTAACGCTTTGAGTCTATTGCTGAGCCATTCAATACGCGGGTCAATCGTTGTCCATCCGGCACCGACGGCGGTCTCTTGAAAGGCAAGTTCTGGGCAGAGCAGTTGGCGAGTTTCGACGCTTTGATCAAGCATCAACTGCAATAGGCTGTCACGGTAAGCGTCGGGTTGGGGCAGCGGGTAGCCTGTCACCTTTCGTTCAGGGAAACCTTTGGTGGCGGCACGAGTGTTACGGAATAGAACGCGCCCAGTGCCGTGGCGGTCAAGTAGGTGCCCGGTGAGCTCATCTCTAACCGCATCTTCATCTTCCAGATTGCCACTGCTGAGCTGATTCAGTTTTTCCAGTAGTGGCGAGTTCTCTTCTTCAGTGAGCATGGTGGTGAGTGTTGCGCGCGTCTGCTCCCCGAGTGGTTGCTGGCTAAGCAGTTCGGTGACTGCATCGGCGATGGGTGCGTAATGTTGCTCTTCGTCGATGAAGCGATCGAGGCACGGAAAGCGGCTAGGGTCAAGCAGGCGCAGGCGTGCAAAGTGGCTCGCTTTACCAAGCTGTTCTGGTGTTGCGGTCAGCAGCAACACCCCTTTGGTGACAGCCGCCAATTGTTCGATACAGCGATACTCGGTGCTGGACTGCTGCGGGCTCCATTCGAGGTGGTGTGCTTCATCAACCACCAGCAGATCCCACTCAGCGGCCAGCGCTTCCTGAAAGTGGTCGGGTTGCCCCGCGAGGAACTCAAGGCTGCAAAGCGCTAACTGTTCGCTACTAAATGGATTGGTGTCGCCCTGTTTATCGGTGGTGGCCATTGGGTCTTGGATTTCAGCATCAAGATGTGCCTCATCTTCAGAGTGATAGCCGGCTATCGCCTGACAGCGTGCTTCATCAAAAATGCTGAAATGGAGGTTGAAGCGGCGCAGCATTTCGACCAGCCATTGGTGAATCAGACTTTCTGGCACGATAATCAAAACACGGTGGGCACGTTCGGTGAGGAGCTGCTGGTGAATGATCATGCCTGCTTCGATGGTTTTGCCCAGCCCGACTTCATCCGCGAGCAGCACGCGGGGGGCGTAGCGGTTAGCCACTTCGTTGGCGATATAAAGCTGGTGAGGAATCAGGCTGGTGCGTACCCCCGTCAGCCCCAACAGCTCACTGCGCGCTTGGCGATTGGCGTGAACATGGCTCTGTTGGCGCAACTCAAACCACTTGTTTTTATCGATCTGCCCGCTAAAGAGACGTTCAGTGGGACGGTTGAGCTTAATAAAATTATCCAGCTGGCCTTCGGGCAGCTCACGTGGGTTGCCATCTTCGTCGTGGCCACGGTAGAAGATCAGCCCCGCTTGCTCTTCAACGTGTGCAATTTTTAGTATCCACCCCTCATGAGCCTTTACTTTATCACCCAGTGAGAAGACAACCCGGGTGAGCGGCGCGGTCTGTTTGGCATAGGTGCGCGTTTCACCCGTGGCCATGAAGAGGATGGTGACGGTGCGATGTTCGGAGCTGAGGACGGTGCCGAGCCCCATCTGTATTTCTGCATTACTAATCCAGCGCTGGCCGGGGAGAAAATCTTGCACGTGGCTAAATACCCTTAAAACTGGCTGGGGAATCACCCGCCCGCCGGAAAATAGAGCCGTATTTTAGAGGAATCGACGAAAAAAATCCCTGTTATCTTCGGTTTTAGTGCCTCGAATGGACACAATGTTGATTATTGATAGTCAAGCGAACGCTGCCTAGATAGACTGTGCGCTTCATTTTAAATGTTATTGTGTACTAAGGGCTTATCACGAGGGGATCATGACGGGATTTATGCTGGAGCAGTGGCACTGGTGGACTATCACATTATTGGCGTGTAGCTTTGCGTTTTACTTCTTAAATAGTAAACCGGTGTGGGTGGCGGTTGCCTCGACACTTGTTGGGGGCATCCTCTGGTTTGAGCCCCATTTTCCGGTGATGTATCAGCTGGGCCTCTTTTTTGCGGTTGCAGCTGTGGGCACCGTCATCACAACACTGTTGATGGATGCTTTTAAGGGAGATAAGGAAGAGGTCAAGGATGAGGATGAAGCGCCGAAAATGGTGCTGCGCGCTGATCGTTTAATCGGCTATGTGATCACCCTTGAAGCGCCCATCGTCAATGGCAATGGCCAATTTGAAATTCAGGGCACCACGCTGCGGATACGTGGTGCTGATAGTGCTGTGGGCGAAAAAGTCAAGGTGGTCGGTGTTGATGGGATTGATCGTGAGTTGCTGTTGGTTGAGCCGTTGGAAGGGACTGATGAATATTGAGGCTGCTCACGCATCAAGCCTTTAGCAAGAGCGACTACTCGCTTGGGCACTGTGTCAGTGCTGCTGCAGTATTAATGTTAGTGAATGCTTCGGCTTGATCAGCAAAACTGACTGTGACTGTCGCCTGCTGCTTAAGCCACAAGGCGGCCCTGCGATTCCCTGATGCGAGGTACGCTTGCAGTGATGTGAGTAAGCTGCGGTGGATGATTGAAACGAGGGGCTGCAGCCGCTCCCCGTCATGCGCGGTATAGCAGCGTGCAGCTGTTTGGTGGGCGGCCTCGCAAATGTGCGGCACGAGATGTTCTGGCAGATACGGGGTATCGCACGGCACCGTTAACAGCCAATTGCTTGGGCACTGTTGCAATGCACAGAGGACGCCGGCCAGTGGCCCGCTATGACGGGTTTGATCGTTAAGCACCGGGTGGCCGTAGGCTTGGTAGCGTTCTAGGTTGCGGTTGGCGCTGAGCATCAGTGTCGTGACTTGCGGCGCAATGCGTGCAATCACGTGTTCGATTAAAGGTCGCCCGTTGAGTTTAACTAACCCTTTGTCGACCCCGCCCATACGGCTTCCTTTCCCGCCGGCAAGAATCACTGCGGAGACCTGATCTGGGTCTATCATTTTTCAATGATGTTCAAGAGAGTAACTCGTTGAAGGGGATCACCTCGACCAGATCACCCGCTTTGACCGCTGTGGAGGGGGGGATGATGGTCAAACTGTTGGCCCACACCGTTGAACTTAACACCCCAGAACCCTGTCGGCCAAAGGTGCTGACTTCAGTGCCATTTTTAGTGGTGGCAATGCGAGAGCGCACATACTCTTGGCGTGCCCCTTTTTTTGCATGGGTGAATTGTGCGTGCAGTTTTAGGGTGTGTGGCCGCACCTGCTCGATCCCTTGCATCCTCATAATGAACGGGCGTGCAAAGAGGCAGAAGGTAACAAAGAGTGAGACTGGATTGCCGGGTAGCCCAAAGAAAGGGGTCTCGCCAATCGACCCAAAGGCGAGCGGTTTGCCGGGCTTAATATTTAACTTCCAGATCTCCAGTGAACCCAGCTGTGTGATAGCTGCTTTGACATGATCCTCTTCCCCCACCGAAACACCGCCACTGCTGATGATGAGGTCTGCCGATGACGCGGCTGATTTGAGTGCGGCAGCGGTGGCAGTTAACTCATCGGGCAGCGTGCCAAGGTCGATGATTTCACAGCCGAGAGCCTGTAATAAGCCGATTAAAGTGAAGTGGTTGGCGTTAAAGCACTGCCCTATTTGCAGCGTGTTACCGGGCATGAGCAGCTCATTACCGGTCGAGAGCAGTGCGACTTGTAAGCGGCGAAATACCGGAATGGATGCGAAACCGTTAGCGCCCATCAACCCCATTCCCTGAGGCGAAATGCGATAACCTGCGGGCAGAAAAGCGCTCCCTTTTTCGATATCCTCACCTGCCCGCCGGATATGCTGGCCGAGCCGGGTGGGCGCATGGAGGGTAACGTGGTGGTTGTCAGCGCTGCACTGCTCTTGCGGGATGACCACATCCGCACCCGCAGGGATCATCGCACCGGTAAAAATGCGGGCTGCAGTGCCCGCAGTGAGCGGCTGAGGGCGATCACCTGCGGCGATCCGTTGTGTGACTGGCAGGCGAGGGG
>JALSHQ010000020.1 GCA_026982145.1 Gammaproteobacteria bacterium
CGCGATGGCGATGGCGTTGATTGAAAACATTCAGCGCGAAGACCTTAATCCAATGGAAGAGGCGACCGCCCTGCAACGTTTGATTCTTGAGTTTGAACTCACCCACCAAGAGGCGGCTGAGGCGGTCGGGCGTTCCCGTGTAGCAGTCTCTAATTTGCTGCGGTTGTTTGATCTCAGAGATGAGGTGAAAAAAATGGTGGAGTGCGGTGAGCTGGGAATGGGGCATGCGCGTGCGCTGTTGGGTTTGCAGGGTGAAGTGCAGATTGAGGCAGCTCGGCGCATTGTTAAAAAAGGGATGTCAGTGCGTGAAACAGAGCACTTGGTCCGTCAGGCGCAATCGCCAGCGACAAAAGCGAAATCTTCAAAGAGCGTCGAGGTTGACCCTGATGTCCGCCGTTTGCAGGAAGATTTGTCAGAGCGACTGGGCGCGCAGGTGAAATTTCAACATTCGGCCAAAGGAAAGGGCAAGCTTGTGATAGAGTACAACTCCCTTGATGAGCTGGAAGGAATACTGGAGCACATCAAGTAAGTTTTGCTTAAAAAAGATTTAACCCCCTGATTTTATATTGATATTTTGGTTTTTTCGATCGCAGTCGAAAGGCCAGAGACGCTGGCTAATTACGCATGAGCAAACAGAAAGGCCCCGGTTTATTGCTGATTGGTGTTGGCACTATGCTGACATCAATGACAGTGGCTGGCTTTGGCCTCGGCTTATTCGTTGATTACTGGCTGGATACTCCGCCATTGTTTATGCTAATATTCGGCGGCCTCGGTATAGTGGGTGGGATCATTAAAGTGCATGGACTGTTGAGTAAGCTCGGATGAATGGTTCCGGAACAGCCAGTGAGTTGGCAGATAATGCCAAAAAAATCATCTTGTTACAGCTTGGCATTGGCCTTGCGATAGCAGCTGGTTTTTTTTTGAAAGATGGCTCATGGGCGGCGCTTTCAGCATTTTATGGTGCGCTGGTGAGCGTTGCTTCAACAACGATGCTGAGCCGCGGTGTTAATCGCGCAAGCAAAGCTGCCGAGACAAGTGCTCAAACGAGCCAGATGATTTTGTATTTGGGCGCAGTCGTACGATTTGTACTGGTGCTGGTCCTTTTTGGAATAGGGTTAGGCGCGCTGAAATTAGCTGCGCTGGCGCTGATTATAGGGTTTGTAATTACGCAACTGGTGTTTGTTTTGGTCGCAGGCCGGCAGAGTCGCGAGAAACAGGTAGACACTGAACAATAAGAATTCAGTAATAATTTTTTGGAGAGAGCAGGTTTGAGTGGATCATCTGATGGCGGCGGTACAGTCGCGTATATTCAGCATCACCTGACCAACCTATGTGTTGGTGATTGTGATCCTGTCACACACAAGGCCGCAGGTTTCTGGGCATTACACGTGGATACGGTCTTTTTCAGTGTTGCACTGGGTGTGCTGATGATTGTCGTCAGCCATCGTTTGGGGCAGAATCTTGTGACTGGCACGCCCGGCGGTTTCCAGAATTTTGTTGAGATGATCATCGATTTTGTGAGTGGGCAAGTAAAAGATACCTTCCCCGGGCATAACCCCATTATCGCACCATTGGCGTTGACGATTTTTGTCTGGGTCTGGCTGATGAATTTCATGGATCTAATTCCGGTTGATCTGCTACCGCTGATCGCCTCCGGCGTACTCGGAATCGAATACCTTAAAGTGGTGCCAACCACTGATCTGAATACCACCATGGCAATGTCGTTGACGGTGTTTGCATTGATCCTTTATTACAATTTCAAAGTTAAAGGCGCTGCTGGATATCTGAAGATGTTCTTGTTCCACCCTTTTGGTAAGTTCTTTGTGCCCGTCAACATTGTGATGACTGTGATTGAAGAGTTGGCGAAGCCGCTCAGCCTTGGCTTGCGACTGTTTGGTAACTTGTTTGCGGGTGAGCTGGTGTTCCTGTTGATCGCGCTGATTGGTGGCACCATGGCGGTAGGTCTTGGCGCATTGATCTGGTTCCCACTGCAGGTTGTACTGGATCTTGGTTGGTTGATTTTCCACTTACTGGTGATCACACTGCAGGCGTTTATCTTTATGGTGTTGACCATTGTTTATCTTGCAATGGCACACACAGAAGATCATTAGTATTAAGCGCTTCACCTTTTGGGGCGTGATTGAATGTTAGTTTTTTGGTTTAGATTTAAGCAGTTTGTTTTTAGTTGATTTATATTTTTTAAATAGGAGATGTAACAAATGACACCTGATATGATCGCACAAATTTATGCCTCTACTGCTGTAGGCGTTGGTATCATCCTCGCGGCTGCGGGTCTGGGTTCTGCCATCGGTTGGGGTCTGATCTGTGCGAAAACACTTGAAGGGATTGCACGTCAGCCTGAAATGCGCCCAGTACTCATGACCAACATGTTCATCTTTGCAGGTCTGATGGAATCTTTTCCATTCATCATTCTGGCGTTCGCAATGTGGTTCTTGTTTGCAAACCCATTCGTAGGTGCCCTGAGCAGCGCAATTGGCGCAGCAGGATAAGGTTGAACCGCCCCTTGGTTGGTAATACCTTATTTATTTAGGAGACTTAGATGAATATTAACGTAACCCTGATTGCGCAGATTATCGCATTCGTTACGCTGCTGTGGTTCGTCAATAGAGTGCTGTGGAACCCGATGAATGATCTTCTGACCGCAAGGCAGAAGCGCATTGCTGACGGTTTGGCCGCTGCAGAGAAAGGCAAGCATGAGCTTGAGTTGTCTGAAAAGCGTGCCAAAGAGCACTTGGTTGAGGCAAAGTCGCAAGCGGCTGAGATCCTTGCTCAGGCAGAAAGGCGTGGCAGCGATATTGTCGAAGAGGCAAAAGAGAAAGCCCGCACAGAAGCTGAGCGTTTGGTCATTGCCGCTAAGGCTGATATTGAGCAGGAAGCGAATCGTGCCAAAGAGCAACTTCGCGGTAAAGTAGCCTCTGTTGCAGCTGCTGGTGCCGGTCGTATTCTTGGCCGTGAAGTGGACGAAAAAGCGCATGCCGATCTGATGAAAGATCTGGTTGGCCAGATTTAAGAGGGCTGAACGAGCATGGCTGAAAAAAGCACAATCGCACGCCCATATGCACAAGCTATATTTGACCTAGCAGCGGCAAATAAGCAGTTTTCACAGTGGTCTGAAAACTTGGCGCTAGCATCTGCGGTAGCACAGGACAGTGGCATGCAAGGGGTGATTGGTAATCCGTGCCTGAGCAATGCTCAACTGGTTGACCTTTTTCTAGGTGTTTGCGGTGACAAGTTTGATGACGCCGCAAAAAACATGGTGAAATTATTGGTCGAAAATGGACGGCTGACCGTCATGCCTGAAATCACAGCGCTGTATGAGGAGTATCGTGCAGAAGCTGAGAAGACAGTGCAGGCAGAAGTTGTCTCCGCCTTTCCGGTGACCAGTGCGCAGAAGACCAGCATCAAGAAGGCGCTGAAGAAGCGTTTGGGCCGCGAGGTCGAGCTCGTCTGCACAACAGACAACTCTCTAGTAGGTGGTGCCATTATTCGCGCAGGCGACATGGTGATCGACGGTTCGGTAACGGCTCAGTTAGAAAAACTGACCCACGCCCTGACCCATTGATCTCTACTGAAAATAATTCGTTATAGAGGATATAAAAATGCAGTTAAATGCAGCAGAAATCAGCGATCTGATTAAGCAACGAATCGAAAGTTTCGAAGCTGTCAGCGAGGCACGCACAGAAGGTACAGTGGTCAGTGTGACAGACGGCATCGTCCGTATTCATGGGCTAGCCGATGTGATGCAGGGCGAGATGATTGAATTCGCTAACAACACCTTTGGTATGGCACTTAACCTTGAGCGTGACTCTGTCGGTGCCGTGATTCTGGGCGCATACGAGAGTATCTCTGAAGGCGATAACGCTAAATGTACAGGCCGTATTCTTGAAGTCCCTGTCGGACGTGGTCTATTGGGTCGTGTGGTTAACTCACTGGGTGAGCCCATCGATGGTAAAGGGCCGATTGAATCTGACGGCACATCGCCGATTGAGAAAGTTGCGCCCGGCGTGATTGCACGTCAGGGCGTTGATCAGCCTGTTCAAACTGGGCTGAAAGCGATTGATGCGATGGTGCCGATTGGCCGTGGCCAGCGAGAGCTGATCATTGGTGATCGCCAGACCGGTAAAACCGCGGTTGCGATCGATGCGATCATTAATCAGCGTGGCACTGGCGTTACCTGTATCTACGTTGCGATTGGGCAGAAGGCTTCTTCTGTTGCGAACGTTGTACGTAAACTGGAAGAGCATGATGCGCTGGCTCACACCATCATCGTGGCAGCGACCGCTTCTGATCCTGCCTCGATGCAGTTCATTGCGCCTTACGCGGGTTGCACCATGGGTGAATACTTCCGTGATCGTGGTGAAGATGCATTGATTGTTTATGATGACCTGACCAAACAGGCATGGGCCTACCGTCAGGTTTCACTGCTGCTACGTCGTCCGCCAGGCCGCGAAGCGTACCCAGGTGATGTTTTCTATCTCCATTCACGTCTGTTAGAGCGTGCTGCTCGAGTCAATGTTGATTACGTAGAAAAATTCACCAACGGTGAAGTGAAAGGCAAAACCGGTTCTCTGACTGCGCTGCCAATCATTGAAACTCAGGGCGGCGACGTCTCTGCATTCGTACCGACCAATGTGATTTCGATTACTGATGGCCAGATCTTCCTTGAGACGGATCTGTTCAACTCTGGTATCCGCCCTGCGATTAACGCGGGTCTGTCGGTATCGCGTGTCGGTGGTGCAGCACAAACCAAAATTATTAAGAAGCTAGGTGGTGGTGTACGTCTTGATCTGGCACAGTACCGGGAATTAGCTGCGTTTGCTCAGTTTGCTTCTGATCTTGATGATACAACACGAAAACAGCTTGAACGTGGGCAGCGTGTCACCGAACTGATGAAACAAAAACAGTATGCACCGATGAGTGTGGCCGAGCAGGCAACTTCACTGTTTGCAGCGAACGAAGGCTTCCTTGATGATGTTGATCTGGATAAAGTCGGGGCATTTGAGTCTGCACTGCAGAGCTACATGAACAGCAGCCACGCAGATCTGATGGCGACTATCAACGACTCTGGTGACTTTAATGGCGATATCAAAGCGGGACTGACATCAGCGATCGAGTCATTCAAGGCAAACAACGTCTGGTAAGGACGGGAGAGTTGTAATGGCCATAGGCAAAGAGATACGCACCAAGATCAACAGCATCAAAAACACGCAGAAGATCACGCGTGCGATGGAGATGGTGGCCGCGAGTAAGATGCGTAAAGCGCAGGAGCGTATGGCGGCATCACGCCCTTACGCGAAGAAAATGCGCACTGTGGTTGATCATTTGGCGCATGCACACCCTGAGTACAAACACCCGTACATGGAAGATCGTGATGTAAACCGTGTCGGTTATATCGTGATCTCTTCAGATCGTGGCCTGTGTGGCGGCTTGAACAGTAACCTGTTCAAACGTACCGTTGCTTCGATGAAAGAGTGGCACGATCAGGGCAAAGAGATCGAACTCTGCACCATTGGTAGTAAGAGTAGTGCTTTTTTTGCACGACTGGGTGGCAACATCGTGGCGCAAGCGGAGCATCTGGGTGATCGCCCTGAAATTGCTGACCTGATCGGCGTGGTAAAGGTGATGTTAGATGCCTTTAATGAAGGCCGATTGGATCGTCTTTATGTGGTTTACAACGAATTTGTAAACACCATGGCTCAGGAGCCTACAGTCACACAGTTGCTACCCGTTGAGAAAAAAGAAGACAAAGAGCTGGAGCATCACTGGGACTATTTCTACGAGCCAGAAGCAAAAGATGTGCTGGACGCTTTGCTAGTGCGCTTTATTGAGTCTCAGGTCTATCAGGGTGTGGTTGAAAATCTTGCCAGTGAGCAAGCGGCACGCATGGTTGCGATGAAGTCTGCATCCGATAACGCGGGTGATTTGATAGACGATTTGCAACTGATCTACAACAAGGCGCGTCAAGCGGCGATTACTCAAGAGATCTCAGAGATCGTGAGTGGTGCGGCGGCGGTATAGTAGCTCTTGCTGTAGCATCGGTAACGAGCTTTAGCTAGATTGTTTAAGAATTTTAGTAAGACAAGATATTACATTTTATAAGAGGAATTGAGGCGATGAGTGCAGGAAAAATAGTACAGATTATCGGTGCTGTTGTTGACGTGGAATACCCACGCAACGCCATGCCTAAGGTCTATGATGCATTACACGTGGGTGACGCGAATCTTACCCTCGAAGTGCAGCAGCAGCTGGGTGATGGCATTGTTCGTACCATCGCCATGGGTTCCACCGATGGGCTGCAGCGTGGTAAGGCTGTTAGCAATACTGGCGGCGCGATTGAAGTGCCTGTGGGCGAAAAGACACTGGGCCGCATCATGGATGTTTTGGGTGACCCCATCGATGAAAAAGGCGCCATTGGTGAAGAGACCCGCTGGGCGATTCACCGCAAAGCCCCTAGCTACGAAGAGCAGTCAGGGAGCACTGAACTGCTAGAGACCGGCATTAAAGTGATTGATCTACTCTGCCCGTTTGCTAAGGGTGGCAAGGTTGGATTGTTCGGGGGTGCG
>JALSHQ010000021.1 GCA_026982145.1 Gammaproteobacteria bacterium
CCTTAGCTCGGTTGATGTTAGCGGAACGGACATCATCTTGGAATGGTCTCAAGCCTATAGCGCACCTATTGGCGGATATGATATCTACATTAATGGGGTGGACACGGGGCCGCAATATCGCACGACCTTAAATACCGTTACCATTTCAGGGCTAGATACTTCAGTGGCGCATTGCTTCTCAGTAGAAGCCCGTTACACAGAAACAAACGAATTTTTCAGTTCAAATGAGCTGTGCTCAGAAGCCACTCAGCAACCCGTAACTAATAACCCACCGACCATCACGGGCACTCCCGCTATGGTGGTCGTGTTAGGTGAGGGTTATAGTTTTACCCCGGCTGCAAATGATATTGATAATGACACCTTAACTTTCAGTATTCTCAATCGCCCGAGTTGGGCTAATTTTAATTCAAGCACGGGCCTATTAAATGGAACACCCGATGGCGTGGGTCACATTGGTGTCACAGAAGACATCCTTATTACGGTTGATGATGGGGAGTCATCTGTATCATTGGCTCTTTTTGATATTGCGGTGGTGGCAGATAGTCAAGACTCAACACCGCCACTTATTTCAAATGTTCAGATTAATATGAATAACCCTGCTCCTCGATCAGCGCAAATTACTTGGAACACTGATGAGTTGGCAAGCAGTGAATTGAATTTTGGCATCGATACAAGCTATGGCAATGTACAAACAGAAAATGGCTACTCGCTTGATCACTTTTATTGGTTAAACAGGCTCACCCCAAGTACTAGATATTACTATCAAATTACCGCTACAGATGAATTTGGAAACGCTGCATTACCGATAAGCGGCACATTTTTTATGAATCCAGTTTCACAAGGTGATTGGGTTGCGCCCATCGGAATAAGGCCACCAGACTTTGGCATTGAAGAAACACACATGATGTATGAAAATGCTCAGTATGATTTTGGAAATGGGCTTGAGGCTTATAAAGATTCCGGTAATGGCCCGTATACCCATTTCGTAGATAATCAGCACCCTAATGCCACGGATATAAATAACCCCTACGGCACACCAAACTTACCTCGTGAAACAATTCCTCAAAATCTTACTCCAGGCAGTGTCGTTGAAGTGCATAACGGCCCTTACAGCTATGCTGAAAGTGTTCATGGAGGCACTTATTTGCCTATTCTCAATGAACTCGGCACAGCTGAAAAACCGATTTTCATTCGAGGCCCCAACAATGATGATCGATTCGAAATCGCTACATTACCAGGGAATAATGAAATCCTTCTCAGGGATGTCTCTTATCTCATCATGGAGAACGTATTCATTAACGGGCCGACGTTAAAAATTTACCAGCCAACCGATCATTTCTCAATACGCCATTCAGAAATCACTGGTGAGGATTCCTCCGGCATTCTTATTTGGACATATAAAAATGATTATTCTGCAGGAAGCCTAAAGCAGCATATCGTTATCTACAATAATGATATTCATAACAATGGCGTGTACCCGGCTGCAGCGGAGACTGGGGATTTTGGCATCATGATAGACAATGCAACAGAAAATGTCTGGGTGGTTGACAATAATATGTATAACAATGGTGACGATAGTCTGCAGGTTATCGATAGATCTTGGGTGCCTGCAATAAGAGGTATCGTGGCGGACTATATATACGTTGGAAGAAATGTGATGCACCATGATGGTGAGAATGCGATAGATGTTAAGGGTTCTAAGAATGTCATTATTTCTCAAAATGAAATTTATGGTTACAGATCTATTTACTCAAACCCGACCTCTGCTGGTGAAGCGATCAGAATTAATGATGAAGGTGAACAGGATAATATCTGGATCATTTACAATCATATTTATGATAGTACCGACGGTATCGACCCAGTGAATGCGCTGTTTTTTCCCTATGTTATTGGTAATCTGATTCATGACGTAGAAACGGCCATTAACAGAGACACCACCGTGGTTACAAACAACACGATTTACAATTGTGGAACGGGCGTCGATAGACGGCGGGCACCTCATTATGAGCTTTCCAATAATATCATCGCAAATTGCGATACCCCCTACATGTCGTGTAGTTCGTGTGGTACGGATGTGATCCACAGCAATATATTATTCGATAATAGCACCAGCAGAACATGTACAAACTGTAGCTATGATGATCCTCTTCTAAACTCTCCGAGTAACCCCGGCGTTCCTCAAACGGGCAGCCCTGCTATCGATGCTGCAGGTTCAACGTCCGATGCTTACACTATTTTTTACAACACATATGGGATTGGCATACGCACAGATATTGATGGTAATCCGCGCCCTCAGCAACCGTCTGACTGGGATATTGGTGCCTATGAGACGCCTTGATAGGGATTAAATTTCGGCGGTGAGCCGGTTGTATCATTGGCAGTAAAAGCCGTAGGCGAATACCTGCGGCGGGTGGTGTGGGGTTATATCCCTAGCTCAGCAAAGAAGTCTTTGCCCTTATCATCGACAATGATGAACGCAGGAAAGTTTTCTACTTCAATGCGGTGCACTGCTTCCATGCCGAGCTCAGCGTAGTCGATCACCTCTACTTTTCGGATGCACTCTTGTGCTAAGCGGGCAGCGGCGCCGCCAATCGACCCCAGATAAAAACCGCCCTGTTTTTTGCAAGACTCAGTGACAGCGCGGCTACGGTTTCCCTTGGCCAGCATTACTAGAGATGCGCCATGCTGCTGGAGGATTTCTACATAGCTGTCCATACGGCCGGCAGTGGTAGGGCCAAAGGAGCCGGAGGCGTAACCGTTTGGCGTTTTAGCGGGGCCCGCATAGTAGATGATGTGATCTTTGAAATAGTCAGGAATCCCTTCACCACGATCAAGGCGCGCTTTGATTTTTGCGTGGGCGATATCGCGCGCAACAATGATCGAGCCGCTGAGCATGAGGCGGGTTTTGATCGGGTATTGCGATAGCGTTTCGCGGATCTTAGCCATGGGTTGGTTAAGGTCGATATGGACAACATCATCTGAAAGTGACGCTTTATTTATTTCGGGAAGAAAGCGTGCAGGGTCCTGCTCCAACTGTTCGAGCCACACCCCATCGCGGTCGATGTGGCCGAGGATGTTGCGATCCGCTGAGCATGAAACGCCAATCCCCACCGGGCATGAGGCGCCGTGACGCGGAAGCCGTATCACACGCACATCATGGGCAAAATATTTCCCTCCAAATTGAGCACCGATGCCGAGCTGCTGAGTCAGTTTAAGCACTTGGATCTCCAGCTCGGTATCGCGGAACGCCTGCCCGTACTCACTCCCTTGATTGGGCAGTGTGTCTAGGTAGTGGGCTGAAGCGAGCTTGACCATTTTAAGGTTAGCTTCAACCGAAGTCCCCCCCACGACAATGGCTAAGTGGTAGGGTGGACAGGCTGAGGTGCCGAGCATCTTTAACTTTTCACCCAGAAAGGCGATGAAGTTTTTAGGGTTGAGCAGCGCTCTAGTCTCCTGAAAAAGAAACGTCTTGTTAGCAGAGCCACCGCCTTTGGTCAGAAAAAGAAACTTGTAGCTCCCCCCTTCAACGGCATCGATATCGATTTGAGCTGGAAGGTTAGTGCCGGTGTTCTCTTCCTCAAAAAAGGTGAGGGGTGCCATCTGCGAGAAGCGCAAATTATAGCTACGATAAGCACGATAGACGCCGAGCGCAATCGCTTCACGGTCGCTGCCCCCTGTCCAAACTTGTTGTCCTTTTTTTCCCATGATGATGGCAGTACCGGTATCCTGGCATCCCGGCAGCACCATGCCTGCCGCGATGTTGGCATTGCGCAGCAGTTCCATCGCGACAAAATGGTCATTCTCAGAGGCGTTGTAATCATCGAGTATATTTCGCAACTGCTGTAGATGGCTGCTGCGGTAGAGGTGTGAAATATCTTTAATCGCGGTGGCGGTCAGCAGTGTAAGCGCTGCTATATCTACTTTAAGTATGGGCTGGCCTTCGAATGCACCGGTTGATACATGATTGCTGGAGAGCAAGCGGTATTCAGTATCGTCTTTGCCAAGTGGGAGTGGGTCAGTGTAGTGAAATTCAGCCATAAATCATCATAGCCTGAGAGTCAGGTGGGGTAAAGGCGTTAGCCCTCATTGCCCGGGTAGTGATCTTGTGCCATTTCGCAAAGCCTGCTGCTGGTGCGTTTGAAGCTGTGGCAGTGGTGCACGCCTCGGTAGAGGTTTTGCGGTGAGGCGGCAGCCGTGGTGATTAGCTCGACCTTGCTATCATAAAGCGCATCGATCAGATGAATAAAGCGTATCGCGGCATTATCCAGCGCCTCATCCAGCAACGGAATATGAGTGATCATGACGCGTCGGTAGCGCTGAGCCAGCTTAAGGTAATCAGCAGCAGAGCGCGCCGACTGGCACAGCGCATCGAAATCAAACCAGATAAGATCGTTATATTCAGCAATCAACGGAATGTCTCGCCCGTTGATAAGCACCACAGCAGGCTCCTTTTTGGGGGTGTGGCCGGCCAGTTTTTGAAACTGTGCGGCCATCAGCGTAAAGGCTGCGGCCTTATCACAAAGCTGGTAGCGCTTGAATTTGGGTGAGTTTGATTGCTGTTGCCTAAAGTCTTGCCCTTGCGTCATTTTTACGAGTTGAGTGTGTTGTTTGATTAAGGCGATGGCGGGCAAAAAACGGTCGCGTTGTAGCCCGTTGCGGTAGAGGTTGTCGGGGGTTGTATTCGAGGTGGTCACCAAGATAACTCGGTGGGAAAATAGCGCCTCCAATAGACCCGCCAGCAGCATGGCGTCCCCGATGTCGGCGACATAGAACTCATCAAGGCAAAGAATGCGGCTCTTTTCTGCAATTCGCTTTCCAATGAGCGAGAGGGGTTCTTTTTGATGGCCAATCGTGGCGAGCTCAGTATGTATGTTTTGCATGAACTGGTGAAAGTGCAGGCGCTGCTTTTGTGGTGTAGGCAGGTGGTGGTAGAAGAGATCCATCAGCCAAGTTTTACCGCGCCCAGGGCCTCCCCATAAATAAAGTCCCTGCGGTACTGGCGGGGGTTTGTTAAACAGCGAGTCTAGTAGACTCGTGGTTTGGGGCGGGGCGGCGAGCTCATCAAAAAGGCGGTGAAAATGGTCAATGGCACTCGTTTGCTCAGGGTCTTGCTGATAGCCCTGTTGTGCAACTGTGCTTTGATAGTGCTGTTTGATGCTCACAGTTAAAGTGGGTAAGGCGATCGGTTGAGGGCCGCTTATTGATTCGCTTTGTTCTGTTTTGTTTTTCTTTTGATCATAAAATAGAGCACAAATATCCCGCCGACGCAGAGCGTTGCTGCAACGCCGATCAGCGATAAAATGGTCATCATGTTCTCTCTTAACCAGTCACTTTCCATCTGTCATCTCTTTATTCTTAAATGTGTTTGCTACAAATCAGCCGGGTAACGTTTAGCAATGGCGAATATTTCATCCCGATTTTCTAGGAAAATATCGACCAGATCCGGGTCAAAGTGTTGGCCACGTTCGCCCTTAATCCACTCGCTCACACGGGCAGGTTCCCAAGCCTCTTTATAAACCCTTCTGAAGGTTAATGCATCAAAAACATCGGCAAGTGCGATAATCCGCCCGTATAGGTGAATCTCTTCACCTTTGAGCCCTTGTGGGTAGCCGCTGCCATTCCATTTCTCGTGGTGCTGCAGCGCGATCACAGCGCCTGCCTTGAGGATGTCACGCTCGGAGTGGCTCAGCATGGTGTAGCCGATACGCGTATGGTTTTTCATTATTTCATGCTCTTCATCGGTCAGCTTGCCCGGTTTTAATAAAATACGGTCTGGGATGCCGAGTTTACCGAGGTCATGCAGCGGTGAAGCGGCCGCAATCAGCGCGATCTCATCTTTGGGCAGCCCCACCTTGCGCGCGAGTAATTGGCTGTAAAGTGAAACGCGTTGGGTGTGATTGCTGGTCTCTTGAGAGCGTTGCTCCTCAATCACCCCCATGGTGAAAACGGTTTCGCGCAGGGTGGTTTCAATTTCACTGTTCAGCGCTGCCAATTCACGGTTTTTCTCATGGAGTTGATCCTGATGGGCGATGATTTTGTTATTGAATAGGTTGATCTCATTGGCGACGTTGCTGAACTCAGCAGTATCGAATTGATCGGGGTTGACCGGTTCTTTTTTCTCGTAAGCATCCATTGCCTTGTTGACCAATGTATCAAGAGGCCCTTGAACATGGCGTTGAATGGTGCGCGAGGTGTTCACTAAAATGAGTGCTAGGAAAATTAACGAAATGGCTAGCATGCCCGCGATAACAGTGAGCGAATGATTGCGGTATTGTGACGCGTCCATTTCAATATCAATGGCGCCGAGCACAGTCCCTTCGGTGACATTATGGCAAGCTAGGCAATTAAGTGAACCGCTGGACGAAGCGACGTATGGCACCACCACGCGGATGGTGGGCGTGTATGAAAATTCATATAGCTCAAACACGGGGGACATCGTCTCAAAGGCGCGATGGGTGATGGCATCGGCATGTTTAATATCATGCTCCAGCGCGTGCCCTTGTCCAAACTGGTTGTTCACCTCACTGCTGCGAATGATTGAGAGCCGCTTA